>DFWB01000309.1:0-5329 GCA_002380675.1 Akkermansiaceae bacterium UBA4145 | reverse complement strand
TGCGAGCTTTGAGGTTAGTGAGACGCGGCTTTCGATGATCGCCTCGCGCCTGTTCTTGGACCACCTTTTGCCAAAAATTGGTTCTCCGGCCAGATTAATCACTCCCTGACAGCGGCTCAGGGCTTCCGATAAGGCGCCGTCTCCCTCGGGAGCGCCGAGAAGTTCTACGCCTTCACCAAGGAGAGCTCGGGCTCGGGTCTCATCGCGAACCCAGGCGATTACCGAGTGGCCGTTTTGCTGCAGTGCAAGCACCAGAGCGCGACCAATAAAGCCTGTGGCGCCTGTGACAAACACCTTCATAGAAAGTTTCGAGGATACTATGCCCCGTTTTCATACAGCTTCAAACGCGAATGCGCAGGAGAGGCCTGTACCGTGCTGGGAAGCTTTTTTAGGAGTCCGCTAACAGTTCCGAGCGGGTGAACAGCGAAACGACCTTCACGCCCCGCTCTTCTAGAGCCTGCCTGCCCCCCTCTTCGCGATCAACGAGCACGAATGCAAAGAGCACCTTGCCCCCCTCCGCTTCGATGGCATCGATCGCGCGCAGCGTTGATCCCCCGGTGGTAACGACATCATCCACCACCACCACCGGATCTCCCGACGAAAAATTGCCCTCGATGCGACGGCCGGCGCCATACTCCTTAGCTTCCTTTCTTACCGTGAAAACTTGTAGGAAACGATCGGGCTGTTGCCTTGCGGATTCCATGCCGATTGCGAGAGAAATTGGATCTGCCCCGAGGGTCATCCCTCCGATAGCCGCTGCGGAAAGACCCTCCGCGGCAAGATGGTCTCGCACGAGGGCCCAGCCAGACTCTCCAATCAGTCGGGCGCCCTGGGCGTCGAAGCTGGTTACCCTGCAGTCCACATAAAGGTCACTTTTCTTCCCCGAGGCGAGGGTGAACTCGCCTGTCCGGACCGACTTTTCCAGCAGAAGCTGCCTTAATTGTTCACGGATATTTTCGACCATAAGCTTGGATTCCTCTTGGAAAGCAGAAACACGCCGCGGAAGCGAGGGCGAAGTCCGTCGTGGAAAAGGAGGCTCGATGCCTTGCCGCGAGATTGAGGGTGATTGATATGACCCGCCACTAAGGCATCCCAACCTGTTGCTGCCGCGGTCTTCCCGGCGGATCCCTACCCTCAACTACTTGATATCAAGAGATACAGGCGGCGCCTACAGCCCCCCGAACCGACCAGCAAGAACGGAAAGGACAGCGCTCTTTGAATTCAATAATAACAAGACATCAGGCAGTTCTGAATATAAACCGACCTGTTGGTATAATCTATAAATTCTCGGGGATTTGAGTCGATCAGATTCTACTAGCCCCTTTTGGCGCCTAGCGGCGCGCCTTGAAAGGACCGAGCCACATGGATAAAAGTCGAGCGGATGGAAAACAGCCGAGGTGAGCTGAAGAGATAAGGTCAGCAGATTTTATTAAGGTTTCCGTGATCGCCGCAACAATTGGGGACGGCTCTGGCGCATGCCGTCGACCGAGAGACTCACGCTGATGGAGCTCACCGCGATTATGCATTGGGTGCAAAGACTCAGGGCGCTGGATCGGCCGCCTACGACTACTGGATTTGCCAGGAACCTTGGAGTGTGCCGCCCGCAGTCCTCTTCTTACAAGTATCGGACGAGGGGCCACTGGCAGAAGAAGTGCACTAAGAAGATAGCGTCGCCATCGATAGCGACTATTCGAGACAGCCGATTCCAGTGGTGGCCTAAGCCAGCGGATCGAGGTGAGATTTCGCCTCGTGAACCATCGAAGTATGGACAGTTACAGTGAGCCGACTATTCGCTATGTTTCCCTGACGCGTGAAACGAGTTGGCAGCGCCGAAATGCCTTGATGTCAAGAAACTAGGCTCTTCCGGGACAATTCCCTTTGGAAAATCATTATTTGGCGCCTTTCCGACACTCTGCCAGCACACAGAGAGCGTAGCCCGTTCCGTAGGCGTAATGGTACTTGTAGAGCGGGTAGTCCCACCAGCAGCCATTCTTTTCTTGTTTAGAAAGCATGATTTTCCCATAGTTCTGATAATAAACAGACCTGTCGGTTTCTGGTAGAAGCGCTACACAGTCCATCGCGTAGTAATGGCCGTAGAAGTAGAAGTATCCGGAGTTCGCGAAATGGGTTGAGTGAGGTCGAGGCCTTTTCCGGGCAATATCCACCCAGCCGTTGCGAAGGATAAGCCGGTCCAGCCACACTTTGACAATCTCATCTGTCGGTGCGGGATCTCCCCAGACTCTTCTGGCGACGTTACACGCCGTAGATCGGCACAATGAACCACCGGGTCGGTTGATGCTATAGCGGGGTCGGTAGCGGTGGCTATTTGAATACACGTAGGCGAAATCCGGGGTTTGTTGGCGTTTGAGAAATTCAATTCCCCGGGTTACCTCCTTGGGCGGAAGTTCAAGGCCCATGACTTCTTTGCCCTTCCATAAGGCCATCATGACAGTAGCCGTCGTAAAGCTGGTTGGGAGACCCGTGGGTTTCTGGGTCGCTTCATCGAAATCATAATAACCCCAACCCCCATTCACATCCTCATAGCGCTTTAGTCTTTGGACCTGTGTCTGAGCCAAATTTTTAAGCGCTGATTGCTTTGCGTCGTCCCCATTTCGGTAATTGTAGAGCTCAGCAAGGGCTTTTATCCCGTAAGAATGACCCCAGACATTGTACATCGTGTCGACGGTGCCTCTCCGTAGCCTCGGCAGCTCTTTTAAAAACCACGCCTCCGCCTTTTCAATTGCTGCCACGGTCTCAGGTCGGCGATCCCCGGACCGAAGGATTCCCTCCAGTGCAAGACCGGTCGAGCCAGCTCGGAATGCGTGATGTGCGCCTGGAATGGGGGCGGTGATGTTCAGGCCCTTTGTCATTGTGGCCGATCCCCACGAGCCGTTCTTATTTTGGCTTGATATCAAGAAGTCTACTCCCCGCTTCATCGACTGGTCGATCTGGGCTTTTGTGACGGGCTCGATTTCTGGCAGGGGTGGTAAGTCCGACAGCCAGGGTTTTTCGTTTGAAGCCTCTGTTTCCGCGGCCAACCCCTGAGCGGAGGCAAGCGCCATCCCGGCGGTAATTGCTATAATGCTACAGATTCGCATAGTCCTAGGAGTCGAAATTTTGACGACTTACTTGGAGGCCGGCTCGTCGGGAGTGATGACGATCTGCCCTTCTTGCAGGCCAGAGAGAACAACAATCATCCCATTCGACTCAGCGCCGACCGTCACTGGGGTGGAGGACTCCTGACCATCCGCGCTCTTGACCTTCACGGTGTATGTCCCGTCTTCCTCTTCTTTTAATGCCTTGGCGGGCACCGCTAGGCTGTCCCCCTCATCGCCGATTGTGATCTTTCCCTTGCCCTTCATCCCGGGAACCAGGCTGAGGCCTTCTGGAAGCTCCTCTCCCGAAAGAATCAGTTGAATATGATATTTCCCATCCACGGCGGGATGAGTAGACACCTTACCCAATTCTACCGAGAGGCGTGAGCGAGGAGATGAAACCGGGGCGACATAGCCCTTCTGGCCTTCTTTGAGCTTAGCGGCCGCAGCCTCGTCAACAAACGCATCCAGATGCAGCTTTGCGTTGGAGGGGATAAGAGAGGCCAGTGCCACCCGTGGAAGAATTTTGCCCCCGACCTTCATAAACTTGGCGGCGGAGACTGGGTTCCAGCGACCGTTCGCCATTTCGCCATGATAAATCGTGCCGTCGGCGGAAGCGCGAACCTCCATTTGTTCGCGATCGGCCTTTAACTCCTTTGAGTTGGCATCGGCGCGCTTATCTGCAACCTGCAATTTCTTGATATCAAGGCGTTTTTGCTGGAGGGCAGCTGGAAGTGCTTCCCGGGCGGTTTTCCACGCCACTTCGGCATCCTTAAGCGCCTGTTCCTGATCTACGGCGGAACGAGGAATCGTCACTTCCAGAGCTCGCTTGGTCGACAGTTTGGCGGATTTAAGACGGAATTCGGCACTTTCTACCGAATACCGTTGGCGCTTGAGGATGATTTCCTCTGTCTCCTCGGTGAGGTCGTCTTCCTTATACATTTTGAGAAGCTGATTGAGCTCCTCGGTAGCGGATTCCAAATAGCGCTCGGCGCTCTGGAGGCTCCGCTCGGCACTTTCCTCCTGAAGGGGACGACTAACCTCTACGAAATACTGATGGTCATCTCTGGCGCGTTTGTAGCCTACCTCAGCAGCCTCAAGAAGCCACGGAGTGGTTTTCTCGAGGTTCGCGAGCTCGAGCTCACTGCCCTTCAAAGCCATTTTCCTCGCGATTGTCGCATCCGCGTCATCCGCCAACTGGCGATCAATTCCCTCTGTGTCGAGGACCACGATCGGATCGCCTTTTTTCACTGCTCCTCCTTGGGCGACCAGCTCCTTGATTGTAAAATCGGTCCAAACCTTTGGCTCGACTTTTATGACGAAGGCCTCTGCAGGAAGAAAACTGCCCTCGAATCCAACGGTGGACTTGAAGGGCTTTTTCTCAACCTTGAATTCACCGCCATAGGCGGCCGGCAAGGCGAGGAACAAAGTGAGGAGGAATGGGGACGGTTTCATAGGTTGGTCTATTAATGTTGAGGCCCACGATGAGTGCGGGTTTGTTCGTAGGCGCCCTTTCGGGCAAGCCAGATTGTAGATCGTTGTTTCTGTTTCCCTTTATGAGAGGTCGGGACGACCTCGTGGACTACGTCAAAACCTGCTCTCTGCATCTTCCTCTCGAAGGTGTGATGCTCGGCGCTACAGGAAATGGCAAGAAGGCCCCCTTCCTTTAGCGAAGAATGCGCCCGGTGCAAGAAGGAGGAGTGGGGAATGCCTCCACGGTTGGTCACTCCAACTTGGGGAAGGCTGCTATCAGCATCAATCACCAGAGCCTGCCAACCTTCCTTGTCCTTTCGCAGGGCGTCATTGAGGGCCTCCTTGCGAACAATCACCCGAGGGTCGTCAAGCTGACCCTCATGGAGACAGGCAAGGTGCTGTCTGTGCCATGCAGGAAGGTCAGAAATGGGCTCTGCCACCTGAAAAATAGCCCTTTTCTGAGGAAGAGCGTTTCGTAGCCCGCTCAGCACATAGCCCAATCCAAGTCCCGCAAGAAGGACTCGGGGCTGACGGGCGCTTCGGAAGGGCTGGGCGGAGAGGCGCCCGAGCTCGGCCGCTCCATTGTGTGCAAAACTGCTTTCCAGTTGGACGCCTCTCGAATGCAGGAAGAACTCCCCATCGTGCTCGATGAGGGTAAAGGGAGCGCCATTCGGTGCGCAGGTTTCGGCGAGGGTGACAGCAGGCTTCACGTTGCAACAGCAGCAGTGTCACCAGGACGGCACGGAATTCGATACAAAAGT
>DFWB01000116.1 GCA_002380675.1 Akkermansiaceae bacterium UBA4145 | reverse complement strand
GCGTCCAGCAGACGCTCTCTGGCTTGATCACTCATTTCCCCGGAATTTTCCTGCAGGCTTTCGAGAGCCTGTTCCGCCCTGCGGAGGTTGCGCTCCATTTTGTCTAGCTCACCCTGATGCATTTCGCGAAGAGCATCGGTCGCCTCGATGCTGGAGTGGCTGTACCATTCCTCCTGATTCTGGCCTCTCAGCTGCTCGATTCTTTCTTCAAGCTCCTCGAGGTAATCCTTTTCGACAGTCTCCTCCTGAGTCAGGGATTCTATGTCCGCTTCGAGGTCTTTCCACGCCTGTGGTTCATCCATGGGAAGGTCCCCGGCGTCGCTTCTGGTTGAGACGGGAAGCAGAATGCTGGCGCCAAGCAGGATGAGTGCCGCCAGTGGGGGAGAGAGGAGGCGAGGCCAACGCCACCGGGTCCCATCGTTCAGGACTTTCGGAATGGCTGGCCAGGGGGTCAGGCCCTGCTTGGCTGCGCTCAGCTTGTTGCACATCTTCATGCTGGCCTCTATCCGAACCAAGGCATGATCCGGGGATTCAAAATTTCCTCGCGCGCGCCACCAGCTGAGAAGGCCAATAGCGAGTAGAATAAAGGCCCCGATGATCGAAGGATAAAACCAAGAGAAGTCGGCAAGTTCTCGTCTCGCGATCAGAATGAGACAAGAGCCGGCTAGGGCAGCAATAAGAAGAGGGGCGGAAAGTTTATCGAGCCACCAGGCAAGATTGATCTTGCTGGACACCTTGCTGGCGAGTTTGCGCCATTGGTTATCGCTCGAATGCTCCTTGCTCATTGGAACATCAGGTATACACGGGTAAAAACTTTAAGGCGAGGCCTTCTGCGTCGCTTTTTTGGAGGAAGCTGAATGGGAGAGGGGAGGGAGCTTTCTCAGGGGTATCAGGGAGAGCCACGAAAGAGGCAAGATCAAGACTCCACTTCGGGACGAGGAGCTCGCGTAAGTAGTTCCCGCAAGGCTTCCGCGGCAGGCTGGTTCTCGTAAAGAACGCGGTAGATTGAGTCGATCAGCGGCGTGCGCACTCCACTTTTTTGGGCGACTTCATAGATTGATTGGCAGTTCGGAATCCCTTCCACGACCATGCCCGCCTCCTTGAGGGTCCCTTCCACTGTGTTGCCCTCTCCAATAGAAATTCCCGCGCGGAAGTTCCGAGAATGGTGCGAGTAACAGGTAGCGATCAAGTCCCCAACGCCTGAGAGCCCGGTGAAGGTATCAGGTTTTCCCCCTAGCGCTGTGCCGAGTCGGATCATTTCAGCGAGCCCGCGGGTGACGAGACCAGCTGTGGCATTGTCACCGAGTCCGAGGCCGGTGGCGATTCCGGAGGCAATAGCAAAGATGTTCTTCATGGCGCCCCCCCATTCGATCCCAGTCAGGTCATCCGAGGTGTAGCAGCGAAAGCTGGGAGAGGTAAGGAGTCCCTGGAGATAGTCGCTCACATAGGAGTTTGCCGATCCAATGACAGTCATGGTGGCAAGGCCCTTGCAAACTTCCTCGGCATGGTTCGGCCCGGAAAGAGCAGCCAGTGGCTGATCGGGGAGAATTTCGGAGATAACCTCGGACATGCGCTTTCCCGTTCCGCGCTCGATTCCCTTTGAACAGGAGGTCAGGATCACTTCTGGTCCTATTTGAAGAGATGCCAGTTGTTCGGCGGTGGAGCGGATGGCCGCGCTGGGCAGAACAAGAAGGATGAGGTCGGCGTCTCTTGTGACGGTCAGATCATTACTGGCCTTGATTCTTGGGTCGAGTAGTTCCCCGGGCAGGTAGCGCTCATTACGGTGCCTCGTGTTAATATCCTCGATAACGTCCTCGTTGCGGCCAACAAGGGTCATTCGCGAGGAGGTTGGAAGGAGCAGGGTGGCAAGGGCCGTGCCCCATGATCCGCAACCCACTACGGCAGTCTGTGGAGCAGTTGGAAAATTATGAGTATTCATCAGGATCCTCTGTCGGTTTCGCGGGCGCCACGTTTTTAGTAGTCTTTCGACTTTCCAAGCGGTCTTCGGTGCCCGCGAGAATTCTTTGGATGTTGGAGCGATGACGCCAGATTGCGAGTAAAGCAGCTACCACGGTGAAAGCCATCAAGGGTTTATTCCACGATCCGGACTCCCAGTAGGTAGGCAGGGATTGATCGCCGTCAAGATGACGAAGGCGATCGTTGAGGTGAGCGAACACAGGAATGCTGATCGCCCCGATGATACTACCGAGACTGACATAGCGGGTGAAATAGAAGGCGGCACCGAAAACGAGGAGCGCGCCAAGAAATACGGCAGGAAGAAGGGCCACGAGAACCCCTGCTGAGGTTGCAATGCCTTTTCCCCCTCCTCCCCTGAGAAAGAGCGAGTAGTTGTGCCCCATGATTGCTGCAAGTGCGGTGACAACCTGGAGAGTGTGGACGTAGAGCTGCTGATCTGCTGGAAATAGTTTGGTCGGGTTTGAAAGAAAGGGAATGGAAAACGCCGGCTCTGCTCCTGCAACCCGGAGGAGATTGGTGGCAACGAGAACAGGAATGAAGCCCTTTAGAAAGTCCAGCAAGAGACAAGAGATTCCGAATCCCTTACCAACGATTCGGAAGACGTTGGTGGCTCCTACGTTTCCTGATCCATGCTTGCGGATGTCAATTCCCTTGGACCTCGCGATGAGGACTCCGAAGGGAATGGATCCAACAAGGTAGGCTGCGATAGGAAGAAGCCACGGCATGATGTGGAAGCTCTGTTGCCAGGCGTCTTACTTGGATTGAGTGACGGAGGCTTTCTTAATGACCGCGTTTCGGAGAGGAGCATCCGACATGGGATTCTCCATGAGCTCGCCACTGGGAGCTCTTACCATCATACGTTTCACGCCGGTTTCGCTTTGCCTGATCTTGTCAATGGTTTCCATTCCATCGACGATTTTGCCAAAAACGGCGTAGCCGTCGGGACTGAACCCCTGAGGGTTATCTGCACTTTTTGGATCGAGGCCGGGGTTATCCACGACGTTAATAAAAAACTGGGAGGTTGCACTGTCTGGATTGTTGGTCCGGGCCATAGAGATAGAGCCGCGGAGGTTTTTCAGACCGTTTTTGGCCTCGTTCTTTATGGGAGCTTTGGTCTCCTTTTGTGATCCCTTGCCGTCGATGAGTTCGAAGCCTCCCCCCTGGATCATGAATCCATCAATGACGCGGTGAAAGATAGTGCCATCGTAGAACCCATCATTGACATAACTGAGAAAGTTTTCGGTGCTGATGGGGGCATTGACTGCGTCAAGTTCAAGCACGAAGGAACCTTCGGAGGTTTCGAATGTAACGCGCGGTCCTGCGGGCTGATCGGCGGCAGCGCCTGGTTCAGTGCTTTCCGTGGCCGGGTTGGGAGCAGCCTCTTTGGCAGTCCCGGCAGGTTCGGTGGCAGGTTCGGCGGCAGGTTCGGC
>DFWB01000193.1 GCA_002380675.1 Akkermansiaceae bacterium UBA4145 | reverse complement strand
CCCGTCATCGTCTCCATCGGCTACCGTGGGATCCGTGCCATCAGCATACTCCTCGGCATCGTTCACTCCATCCTCGTCAAAGTCTCCCGGCCCAAGCTGGGTCAGGTCTCCGGGAAAGAACTGCTCCTCGTAGCCATCGGGGATACTGTCGCCATCAGTATCAATGTCTGGATCAAAGCTATCTATGTAGGCCCCCCAGCTCTGACCGTTGGCGTCCGTGTCAAATTGCGCAGGCGCGCCACTGCTGATACCAAAGGCGCCGACGTATCCGATGCCGCCGAAATCCGCGGTGTTGGTGGAGAAATCATTGTAGTAGCCGAACCCGATATCCGCTGCCGACTGCGCACCTCCACCATCTTCCACAAGCCAGATATCGACGTTGAACCAGCCTCCACCACCCTCGGCGGAGAAGTCGAAGTTCCCGAAGGTACGGGTATTCCAGCTCACATCCGTGTGCTCAAACGGAGCGCCTGTGCTCTCGAGGTTGCCTGATCCCGAAATTGGTGTGGCAACCACCTTGACACGATCGTCAAAGTTCTCCGTAAACGAGAACACTCCATCTTCGTCATAGAACTGAAAGATGAATGCGAGGTCGTAGTTATCGCCAAGAAGGTCAATTTCCGTCCCGGGCTCCCGGTCTACGTCGAGGGCTGAAATCAGACTTGAGGCAGGATCGTCCAGTTCTCCGAAGGGGGCTTCCTGGTCCACATTGGTAGGTAACGCTCCAGTAAAGTCTGCACCCGGCAGGTTGTCCGTGCGGCGGAAAAGGAGCCTCTCTGGATTATGCTGCGCCATGACGTGTGGCGACAGAATCATGAGGCAGAGAAACGAGATGAGAACGACGTGGGCCTTCATTGGTGTGCTAGTTGGGTTCTTCGAGGTTTTGTTGGGTTTGCGGGGATGGGTCGCTCCAATGGAGAATTTGGAGAATACCCCCGCTGGGTTATCCGCCATGGTCTCCATTGGAAGAATCGGGTCAATGGAAATCAGAGAGAAGAAGCAGTTAATTCCGCTCACGGACCCTTTAAAAATAGGATAGATAGCATGACCTTCCGCAGGAAGGGAATAGCGGGAATCACCTTATATTATGGAATGATAAAGTGGCTTTATTTAGCCCAAGCGGTCTCTCTGTATGGCGTCCTGGTGCTGTAAAGAGCGAGGCGCTTGCGAATGCCCTCGATTGCAGGAGTGTTCTCAGCCGGTATGAGGGCAATGGCCTTGTTGGCTGCCACAATTGCGTCTTCGAATTTCCCGGCATTCGCAAGAGCGATTGAATGGGTGTCGAGGTAGAGGGGGGATCTGTTTCCGGTTTGCTGACAAAGGCGAGTGGTAATTTCCAAGGCTTCCTGCGGAGAGCGAAGGCCTTCGTCCGGGTGACTCGCGAGGATCCAGGCAAGATTGTTCGCTGCCTGAGAAAGGTTCGCTACCCGGCCTATCGCGATGCGGTAGTTTTTAATCGCCTCCGGGAGTCTTCCCAGTCGGACTTCATTGTTCGCGAGGTGATAGAGAACCATGCCATTTCGGGGGGTTGCCTGTGCGACTTTGCTGTAGGCATCATGCGATCTTTGAAACTCGCCGATTCGAAAGCGCATTAGTCCGAGGTCCATGAGCAGGGCAAGATCATCCGGGTTAATGCCTGCAGCCATCGTCATTTCCTTTTCCGCATTGCGTAAGTCGCCGGCGAGGAAGTGTTGCCGCCCAAGTTCAAGCCGAATTCGAACGTCGTCGGGGATGAGGTTACGAGCACGGCTCAGCTGGCTGATGGCAAGGCTGCGCCCGGGTTTCTCAAGGCCATTGAGGAGGCCGGCCACGTAATAAATATCTCCAAGATTCCGTTTCCCGTTGGAGTCAAGGGTTTTGGATTCAAGGAGGGAAGCACAGTGCTTCAGGTAGGATGCCCCCAGCGGGACTTCGTCATGGTCAGCCATGAGCGACGCGACACGGTTCGGGCGCGCTGGCACCGGGTTGCTCACCCAGATTCCCTCAAAGGGAACGGAAGCGTTCCTTCTGGTCTCTGGGGAGAGATCGGGGGCGCCCAAAGGGAGGTCACGGAGAACCTGGGCGATGGAAACCGGGCCGCGGTAGAAGGCAATCAGTTCGCCGGATGGAGCAGCGAGAAAGCTGCTTGGGACAGGAAGAGGGGTCCGACGATCCAGGAGTGAGCGCTGCAGGAAATCCAAGGCCTTCAGGCTCTCCTCTGAGATCATAATGTTAGGGAAGGGAGAGCCCGATTTTTCGAGAGCCGAGCGAGCGTCTGCGGGGGAGGCTCCTCCATCGAGGTGATCTGTATTGAAGGTGACTACTTCAAGACCGGCGGACTTTAGTTTTCCCGCGTGCGAGGACCAATCCGTGAGTTCGGTGATACAGGTGTCGCAAATACTCGACCAGATATTGATCAGCAGCGGGCCTTTCCCGGTGGGCAGATAGGGTTTTGATTGGCCATCGGTGCCGATCATTTTCAGTTGCGGCATGAGAAGACCGGGGGGGGCAATGGTCCTACTCACTGCCGATGGAGAATGGGGCGCTTGCGTGCTCGCTGCCAGGGTTGTTCGATTTTTAGGAGGTGTTACAGGGGTCGCCTTGCCGCTACTTTGCCTGATCAGGTAAAACCTGTTCGCTTGCAGGCCGGTAATTCTCTCCGTCCCTCCGGCGGGCCATCGAATGATGAGACTCGCTATCACGCTATCTCTTCCCATGCCGAAGTGAATCCAGTTGCTGGATTGGGAGAGAAACCCTTCTCCGCAGCGGAGACTACGTATCCGCGTTGCTTTCTCTGCTCCTTCAAGGATCAATTCAAGTCTGGCTCCGATGGCGTCCCGGTTAGATGTGGTGCCGTTACCTTCCAGTCTGAAGGCGATAAAGTTCTGCTTTGCGGAGGCGTTATTTTTCAGAAAGCGAACCCGCGGAGCGGTTCGATTGGTGATCCAGAGATCGAGATCCCCATCGAAGTCCCAATCTACGGTGGCAAGGCCCCTGCCGTCGTCAGGAAATCCAAATCCGGTCAGGGCAGAGACGTCGGCAAACTTTGCTTTCCCGCCGGCAGTATTGAGAAAGGCGCAGTGGCGCTCACCTCCACTGAAGCTGCGATCTTCATGGAGGAGTCGGCTGAGTGCTCTCCAGCCCTGCTTGTAAGAGGAGATGGCGTTTTCGGAGAAGTCATCAACAGGAGATTGCGACACGACCTGTCGCCAGTAGACACTTCATAAGTCCCCGGTGTCATCTGCGGAGATAAATCCATTAGCGACGAGAATGTCATCCCAGCCGTCATTGTTGAAATCCACGAACTTGGATCCCCAGGCCCAGCGGCCCATATTGACGCCAGCTTGTATGCCGACATCGTTGAAGGGGCGGCCTGCCACTCCCTCGAATAGCGAGTTTCCAATGGCGAGATGCTGAAACTGTTCCCGGATCTCCCCCGGGAGACCTGGCTTGAATTGTTTCTGGTAAGTGATGCGATTGCCGGCGCTGGAGAACATGTTACTGGTGTAGACGTCCATCCGGCCGTCGAGATTGAAATCAGACCAGCTCACCGACATTCCGGATGAGGTATCCTCGAGGCGCATCTCTGCGGCTATTTCGGCAAAGGTTCCGCCATCGTTGCGGTAAAGGCAGTTGCGGCCGTAGTCGTTGGCAACGTAAAGATCCTGATCCCCATCGTTGTCGTAGTCTTCCCAGGAAGCGGCAAAGGAGAAGCGACGATTGTTCACGTCCATTCCCGTTGTCACGGTAGCATCCTTGAATTCAAGGTTGCCCTCGTTGTGCCATAGCATGTTGGGTCCGCCATTATTGGCATCATGAAAGGGCATCGGCTCCCCCATTGCTCCGCCCCTGAGTACGGATTTTGACGGGTTGTAGCCACAGACGTAAAAGTCAACCAGTCCATCGTTGTCATAATCAGCAGCTGCGAGGGAGAAGGATTGCGCTTTGGTCGAGGAGCCGAAGGCGAGACTGAATGAGCCCTTACCGTTATTTGCCATGATCATGACTCGGAAGTCCTGAGACACGATGAGGTCCTGATCGCCATCGTTGTCCAGATCAACGAGAAGAGCAGCTGCGCAGTAATCAAGCCATCCCGTGCCGCTGGTCTCGGTGACGTCCCTCAGGGTGCCATCCGGATTTTGGAGGAGCATTCGGTTCGGTAATCCTCCTTGCTGACAGACGTAGAGGTCATCCAGTCCATCTCCGTTAATGTCCCCGATTGCGAGGCCGTGGTTGGCCACGGGGTCCAGGCCGAGCTCTCGGGGTAAACGGCTCCGCCAGTGATCGCTAGAATGAAGGAACTGGGTCTGATAGGTGGCCTCATTCCCGAGGATGCTGTGAGTCGCATCCTCGAAGAGAGGAGAGGAGCCCCCGGGTTGGGTGATTTCCTCGTAATCGGTGAGCTCAATAGCGGTGAGGAGGGGGATCTGCCCATCAGCCAACTTCCACTCGCAGGACCACGTTGCGTTGATTTGTGTCCTGGAATCCTCTTCCACTTGAAGAATGTCTACGAGAACAAGACATCGTGCCGTGTTATCCTTACCCGGGAACACCCGGAAGATTTTCATGTGCGGTTCGGTCGATCCTCCGCTGGCGCGTAATGCATTCAAGCTGCTTGCGAGCTCCTTGGCTCCTACGGTCCTCGCCCCAGAGTCGAGATCGGCCTGCCGAATGGAAAAGCGGTCATCATCAAAGGATGCCGTCAGATTGTCAGGACGAAGTTTGGTGGAGGAAACTGCGGTGATTGTGAGGCTGTTCAACTGGGAATCCTGAATAGCCCGGGGGGATGCGAGGAGGTCCTCCAGTTTGTGTAACTGATCTTTGGCAGCTGCGCTGAAGGTTTCAGAGGCCCAGCCATCTTTCGAGGGGTCCATTCTTTCGTAGGCGTCCTGCAGGGGGGCGATGAATTTCTTCTGTCTCAACCCCGGAGACGTTTCCATGGTTTCTGCCTTTGCCGCAGGGCTGGCCGTCGGAAGTGATTCCGGGATGGGAGCGGAGGGATCGGGTGGAGAGGTCTCACCCAGATTCTCCGAGGAGCCTTCGAAGGGGGCATTTTCATCGCCAAGATCGCCTTCGCCGCAGGAAGCCAGAAAAGTCATCAGGCCGCACAACGCCAAGCCCAAGGTGCACGAATAAAAAGGGGTGATCGCGCGTTGCTTCATTTCAGCTGAGGATCGTGTCAAACAGAGAGTGGCTCAAATCGAAGGACGGACAGGCTCATTGGTGTAGACCCGAAAACCATATTCCAGAAGCTAAAAGTGCCATAGAGGATGTCCCCTTTTGACGGAGTTTATTGGTTTGTTTTGACGGCAGGGTCGTCAACCGTTCTATTTCCTGTCTCTGATATCCCATGCGTTCCGCCTATTATGTAGTCTTCCTCGCTGGTCTTTCGTGTGTAACCTGGAGTGTTCGTGCACAGGCGGAGGTGGTATCTCCGGTCATCAACGAAATACACTATGACGAGGCAGACAAGACGGAGGTCGCCGAGTTCATAGAGATATATAATCCCACGGATGCTGCGATCAGTCTGGAGGGATGGGAGATTTCAGGGGGCGTAGATTTCCTCTTTCCGCCAGCCAGTCGGATTGAGAGTGGGGCCTACCTGATTATCGCTCAGGACCCGGCGACGATCGCGAGGAAATTTCGGCGTAATGGAGCGCTGGGTCCGTGGAACGGAAGGCTGCGCAATAGCGGAGAGACGCTGAACCTGCGTGATCCCGATGGCGCAGTGGTGAGCACGGTGGATTATCAGTTGGGTTTTCCGTGGCCCACAGTGGGAGATCTGGTGGATGGAGTGAGTCCATCAATTCAGTTGATGCATCCGGAATTGCAGACAGATCTGGGAGGGAGTTGGCGGTCGGGTCGTCCGACCCCCGGGGTTCGAAATATCGTATATTCCGAGGAGGCTCCTCCTCAAGTTCGTCAGGTGTCCCACGTTCCGGTTGAGCCACGGGCCAACGATCCCGTTGTTGTTGCCGCGCATGTGACGGATCCTGATGGGGTGGCTTCCGTAGTTCTTTCCTATCAAGTTGTGAGGCCGGGAGCTTACGTCAGCCGGTTCCTGAAATATGACCAGAATGGTAGTGCCAATCTGGACCCGGCATTTGAGCGAGGTTGGGTTGATCTTGACATGAGAGACGATGGGCAAACCGGCGACGAGGAGGCCGGTGACGGGATTTATGCCGGTGCCATTCCGGCTAGCATCAACCGAAACCGCTATCTGGTCCGCTACCGGATCACGGTTGAGGACGGCGATGGAAATGCGGTCCTTCTGCCCTACGAGGACGACCCTCAGTTCAATTTTGCCTACTTCGTCTACAATGGGACACCGAACTGGCAGGGGGCGATTCGTGAAGGGGATGCCCCGGTGACCTTCTCCGGTGAGTTGATGTCGAGTATTCCGACATACTTCCTGTTGAGTAAATCCAGCTGGGTGGATGACTCGCAGTTTGGCGGTTATGGAGGATCGGAGTATCTCTGGCCTGGCACTCTGGTTTACGATGGAAAGGTCTACGATCACATTCGCTATCGGCCCCGGGGAGGAGTGCACCGATTCCAATATGGAAAGAACTTCTGGAAGTTTGATTTCAACCGGGGGCATCGCTTCCAGGCCAGAGATGAATATGGCCGCAAATACAAGACGGAGTGGAGTAAGATGAATTTTTCTTCAATCGTTCAGCAGGTCAATTTTCAACACCGGGGTGAGCAAGGGCTTTTCGAGGGGGTGGGATTCCGCCTTTTCGAGTTGTGTGGAGTAGAGGCCTGCAAGACGCACCATGCGCAGTTCTACGTGATCGATGAGTCCCGGCCTGCGCGTTCCCAGTATGGGAGTGACTATTACGGACTCTATCTGGTGATCGAGCAGATGGACGGCCAGTTTCTTGATGAGCATGGGCTGCCCGACGGGAATCTCTACAAAATCGAGGGGCACTCCGGGCAGTCCAACAATCAAGGTCCAACTCAGGTGACAAACCGGTCTGATGTCTCCTCCTTCATCAGTGGATATCGTGGTCGAAACCCCACGGAGCAATGGTGGCGTTCGAATCTCAATATCGAGAAGTATCTCAGTTATCGCACAGTGGTTGAATCCATTCACCACTACGATATCGCCTACGGTAAAAACTACTACTACTATCACAACCCCGAATCCGGAAAGTTCGAGGTGCTTCCGTGGGACCTTGATCTCACCTTTGCCAATAACATGTATGGCAACGGTAATCATGACTTTAAAACGAAAGTTGCCGAGAATTCGGCCTTCAATACGGATTACCAGAACCGGGTTCGGGAGGTCCTCGATCTGTTGTTCAATCGGGATGAGGGGGACAAGCTTGTGGATGAGACGATGAGATTTGTTTACACTCCCGGGCAGCCGTCTCTTGTGGATGCCGATCGTCGCATGTGGGACAATAATCCCCGCCTCAATCACAGGGATCGCTATTATGATATCTCTCCAACGAGGGATTTTCAGGGGATGGTGGGTGTCGTGAAGGAGTGGATCAGTTCACGTGGAAGATGGATGACCCAGACGCTTCTTAGGGACGAGAGTCGTATCCCGGAAACTCCGACGCTTACCTATGCGGGTCCACAGGGTTACCCCTCCGATGGGTTAGTTTTTAACAGTAGCAACTTCGTCAGTCCCAGTCGTTCCCGTTTTGCCGGGATGGAGTGGAGACTGGCTGAGGTCCATAACCCGGAGGTGGCAAACTACAATCCCGATGAGCCAAATATCTATGAGATCGCGGGAAGTTTCGAGTCCGGTGAGCTTAATGCCTTCGCGCGGTCCTATCAGTTCCCCCCGGTGGCGGTGGAGGTAGGTCGGAGCTATCGCGTGAGGGTGAGGCTGAAGGATGTAGGGGGGCGGTGGAGCCACTGGTCGGAGCCGGCAGAGTTTCTTGTTACGGCTCCGGATCTTTCCGGCTACCTCCGTGACCTGCGGATCTCGGAGTTCATGTATCATCCCCCCGAGCCAGTCGGAGAGGAGCGGCTAGTATCTACGAATAGAGATGATTTTGAGTTTGTTGAGCTGAAGAATATCGGAAGTTCTGCCATTGATTTGCGGAACGTGCGTTTCACCAAGGGGATTGATTTCGACTTTGGCGGTAGTGCAATTGAAACGGTTGAGCCTGGGGCTTATGTGCTGGCGGTAAAAAATCGAACCGCTTTCGAGGCTCGTTATGGGCCTCTTCTTCCGGTGGCCGGCGAATACACCAATGATAACCTGCGCAATAGTGGTGAGCGGTTGAAGCTGTCCTTTGGAGCGGGTAGTGCAATCCATGATATCAATCCTTACTCGGACACGCTTCCGTGGCCTCCTGCGGCGGATGGCAATTTCAGCCTGGTTCTCCGTGGAGTGAATGAAGTGCTGCCTCCTGATCACAATGATCCAGAAAGCTGGAGGATCAGTCGATATTCTGCAGGTAGTCCCGGCACCGGCGATGACATCGATTATGATTCATGGAGAGAGCAGTATAATATCGCGGATGACCTTGGGGACGAAGACGGTGATGGGATTGTATCTTTGCTCGAGTTTTTCCTGGGAGGAGATCCGAATGTCGGCTCGCAGCACCTGCTACCTGTTGCTGACACTCGCCCTGTCGAGAGCGGGGGAGAAGATCTGGATTTCCTGACTCTGACCTTTTCCCGGGAGATCGCTGCTGATCAGATAAACTATGTTGTCGAGTTTTCCTCTGACCTGGTCACCTGGGTTGAGGGTTCATCCCTCCTTCGTCAGGATCCGAGTGGAAATGATGACGGTCTTCTCATCGAGACTTGGCGATCCAACTCTCCTGCTACGGAAGAGGTCCGGCTTTTTGCCCGCCTGCGGGTCTGGCGTTGAATTCAACAGGAAGGGTTCAGATCGTGACATCCCCGGTCTGGGCGGAGTGGGATTCCTGTCCAAGAAGGTCTCGAAGTTGTGAAACTTCATTCTGGAGCCCCTCGGAAAGGAAAATTGCGTCGGCCTTGTGAATCAGCAGATTGGCCCCCATCTCGACGAACTGCATTTGTTTTTGAGGGGGTAGCCAATGATGGATGCCTGCTCCGATTCCGGCTGCTCGGGCTTTGCCAAGGATGAAGGCGCAGGCTTCCAGAAATCGTGGGTGATCATATTGCTCGGGGACACCGAGGCTCGTGGACAGGTCGTGAGGGCCGATAAGAACGCAGTCGAGCCCCTTCACCGCAAGAATTTCGTCGAGGTTCTCCATCGCTGGGACACTCTCGATATTGGTAAGGAGAATGTGGCTGGCGTTGTGGTTTTCCACATATGTCTGCAGCTCAGGTTCCAGGTCTTCTCCTTCAAGTGCCCTCCTTGCCCGCTCTCCCTTGAGAGGGCGCAGTTTGCTCGCCCCTACCATTGAGCGGACAACTTCAGGTTGCTCCACGTAGGGTATAATGACCCCTGCGGCACCATCGTCGAGAGCGACGGTTGCATCATCCGGGTCCTGAGTAGGGATCCGGACGAGGGGAGGAAGCCCCATCGAGGTGTAAGTGCGGCACATCCATGAGACTGTTTCTCGATTGAGAGCGATGTGCTCGGTATCAATAAACACAAAATCAAGTCCGCAGCCCGCGATCAACCCGGGCCACTTGGTTGAGGGGGAGACAACGCATGTGCCAAGGACGGCACGCTCTCCTTCATGAAGGATTGTTCGCAATTCGTTAGGCTTCATCGGATGGGTTCTATTGCGTTTCCAGAGTGCGCGCTCTCGAGCGCCGCCTGCACCGTAGCTGCGATGTCGCGGGCTCCGGCAGCATTTAGAATTGGCTCACAGTCGAGGTCCAGAGCTTCGACAAAGTTCTGCATGAGCAGGTAATTGTTCTCGTCAGCAATACGCTGGTGTTTGAATTCAGCAGGGGGTTGATCGCGAGCATATACTGCGACCTCGGGACGTGCTTCGCTGATAACCAGCGAACCCTCGCTGCCCAGGAGATGCAGCTTTATTTCTCCAATATCGGGATGGGAAGCCGCGCCGATTCGACCAAGCGAAAGAGTTCCGACGCAGCCGTTGTCCATCTCAAGAGAAACCGTCGCAAGGTCATCTACTCCATTGTCGACGTTGGCCTGATGGAAATGTGAAGAGGTTCGGGCGAAGACCCGCTTCACGCGAGAGTTTACAAGCATACGGATATAGGCGAGCGGATAAATGCCTTCAATCTGGAGTTCTCCGAGTGGTCTGGTGCCCACCCCTCCATCAGAACCATCGGCATGAGCCTCCAGTTGACGTTCCATCCAGTCGATGGGGGGCGCACCCGGGGCCTGCGAGCCCTTGGGAGGGCCGGCATCCTTGGAGAAATAAAAGTCGCAGTGAATGGCCTGCAGTTCGCCAATAGTTCCATTGTTCAGGTTGTGGCGCGCCTCTACAAGCGCAGGGAGAAAATTACGATTCCACACGAGGCACTTAACGTTGTGTTCTGCAACGGCAGCAACGAGCTCGTTACAGTCGTTAAGGCTGGGTGAGAGAGGTTTGTCGACAACGATATGCTTTCCTGCTTTCGCAGCCCGGATGGCAAGGTCGCAGTGGCGTTCGGCCTCAGGGCTGACGACCACAAGGTCACAGTCTGTAAGAGCCGCCTCTACGTCACGGTGGTAGGGGATGTTATGCTGATCCGCAAACATCTGGTTGCGGTCATGGGTCCATTGGGGGCGATCGGAGTCATCAGCAACTGCTACGAGCTGGAAGCGGGGATGAGCCGCCACGGCGTTGGGCAGGTAGTCGTGCTTGACGACGCTCAGGACGAGGGCGCGGTAAATGTGATCAGGCATCAGCTTCCTCAGTTACAGTTTTAAGGGCGTTGAGAGTGTCCTCCGGGCTGACACCCCATGGGCGGTTCTCTCTGATTCCGTTCACGAATTCTTCAAGCATGTTTCGGAGAGTCATGACTTCGTTGGCGGGCGGAATGAGAGAGTGCATGCCGGTCTTCCCGAGAAGGAGGTGGCCGTTTTCATGATCATCAGCGTAAGCTGCACCATGAGATCCGATCAGGTGCATGGAGTAGTAATCATTACTTCCATTACGGTTGGTTGCGATGTCGATGAGGCTCATCCCTGAATCTGGATAGCCCAGATGCAACTGAAGATAGTCTGGGCCGGAATGGGTGTGGCGGGAGCTAGGTGGTCCGGAGAAAAACCAGTGGGAAAGGTCAACCTGATGAAACGCCATGGCAGCAGGGCAGGCTTCTGCAGTCAGCCAGTGATGAATTCGGAGGAGGCCGGGTTCTCCCAGCTGCCCACGCAACCGACTCTCTTGCAGAGGAACAACATTTGGAGCGTAACGCCATTGGTGTGCAGGCATGGCGGGTGCCCCCTGCAGCTCGCGGAGCTGGTCGAATCTCATCTTGTGGGGATGATCCAGGAGGGAGGGAAGAGATCGGTCCGGGATCGTGTCAGTGATAAGCGCATCGGCGTTCTTTTCGACAGCCTCAACCCCGTGCATCCGGGTTAATGCCTCGAGATACAGCGTTCGTCGCGGGAGGGTAAGGTTAACTTGAATCTTGAGCATGGCCTTCGGTGCTGAGGCAGCAGGTCGAGTGTGCAGTTGAGATCTCCTAGTAGAAATCTCTCCGTGCAGATCGCAAGGATACAATCGAGGGTCGACCGGAAGGGCGGGTTCCGCTAAGGCCATGGTCATGGCAGATTCTCTCTTCAAAGTGGGCGTATTGGGAGCAACTGGTTTTATTGGGTCTCCCTACAGAGCAGAGATCAGGGAGTGTAAGGAGGCTGAGATCGTGGCTCTCTGTGCCCGGCGGCAGGACTTGTTGGCTAAGGCGGCACGAGAGGATCAGGCCCAGGTGGCGACTCAGGACTGGAGAGAGGTGGTGGAGCATCCAGAAGTAAACCTTGTTGTTATTGGGACGCCGGATGCCTTGCACCACGAGGCGGTAGTGGCCTGCGCGGCGCAGGGGAAGCATCTGCTATGTGAGAAGCCAGTGGGAATGAACGCTGCACAGGCGGAGGAGATGTGGGGGCTTTACCGTGACGCTCAACCTGCGCTCGCTCACTTTGTGCCGTTCTGGACCCGGATGGTGGGCGTTTTTGAGGTCGCAAGGGATATTGTAGGGTCTGGAGAGCTCGGGGAAATTGTTTCAACCGTATTCCGTTGGCAGAACCCCCGACCTGCCACCATGCCGCTTACATGGAGGGATGACCCCGAACTGTCATCTGCCGGGACAATTGCTGACGTGGGATCGCATGCCTACGATGTCGTGCGCTGGATTATTGGAGCAGAAGCGGCCAGTGTGCTTGCCCACGGTGAGACCCTGACTCCTTCCAAGGCGGATCTTGGAGCAATCAACTTGGAAGAGGCGTTGGAATGGGGAGGAGGCAAAACCTCCGAAGAGGAGAATGCCCGGAAGGGTGGGACGGTTGACTATGCCAGCCTTTCTTGCCGGTATACCAATGGGGCGGTGGGGAGTTACCTCCTTTCGCATGCCACGTTTCTCCGGAAGCATCTTGCGCCTGAACTTGAATTGCATGGCACGTCAGCCTCTCTCAGCGTGGATCGTTGGTCTGGAGAGGTGGTTATGGTTTCTCCCGAACAGGAAAGGCGCATCGTTAAGAAGGCGCCGGATGAGGGTTTTGGGAACCGGTTTGACAAATGGGTGTTTCCCTCCCTGGCTCCAATCGTGAGGGGTGAGGAAACAGCAGGGCATCATCCTGATCTTGAGGATGGGTGGATAGCCCAGAAGTTTACCGACGCGGCAGCGAAGTCGGTGGAGGGTGGTTGCTGGGTGAAGGTTTGAAGGGCCTTTCTTCGTGGGGGGATCAGCGATTTCGCTCCTTGATACTTGAGGAAGGCTGGCAGCGTGACGGAAATTCGGTCGTTTAGGCTTTATCTGCTGCAGAGTCGCGCGAGGATCGGGGGTCACGTTGCGCTGCATTCCAATGAAAAGTAATCGCTTTCCCCCCAGTTGCCTGTTCCTTC
>DFWB01000181.1 GCA_002380675.1 Akkermansiaceae bacterium UBA4145 | reverse complement strand
TGTGATCACAGCAGTGGCTCCATTTGCGGTTCGGTTGAAGAAGCCGAAGAGGACTATGGCCAGAAGTGGGATGAAATAGATCCCGTTGAGAGACTGAAATTGCTCGAAGAGACCATCAACATTCAGGAAGATGAGGGGTGCCGCGATGACGGCGAGCACTGCTACAACAGCACTGCAGATACGTCCCGACATTACGAGTTGATGCTGGCTGGCATTGGGGTGGATGATTTTCTTGTAAACGCCGAGTGAAAAGAGAGTCGCACTGGAATTGAGCACCGAGTTGAAGGTAGAGAGAATAGATCCCATCACGACGGCTGCAAAGAAGCCGGTCAGCCAAGTTGGAAGGACAGTGCGTACGAGTTGTCCGTAAACCTCGCCCTGCGCCATGTTGGCCTGATCGATGCCCTTGTTCGCAAAAACCTGCCAAGCGAGCAACCCGGGGACAACGAGGATAAGAGGAGCCAGAATTTTGAAGAAAGAGGCAAGAAGAACCCCCTTTTGGCCTTCCGCCAGACTTTTGGCTGCAAAGGTGCGCTGGATGATCTGCTGGTTGGTGGTCCAGTAGAAGAAGTTGAGAAGGAGAACTCCGGTGAAGAGAGTAGACCAGTGCAGGTAGTGCTCTCCGTCAGTGGCGACCGAACGCAGATGTTCGGGCTTTTCTTGCTTAAGCTTGGCAAAAGCTTCGGAGACTCCGCCATCCCCGGAGGCTATTTGAAAGGCGAAAAAGGTTATCATCAGCCCGCCGATGAGAAGGCCGAGGCCATTGAAGGTGTCAGAGACGGCGACCGCGCGGAGGCCACCGAAGATTGCGTAGGCGGACCCCACTACCCCAATGAAGACCACAACCGCCCAGATTGTTCCGACCTCGCCGAGGCCAAGCATTTCTTCCAGATTCAGCATTCCACCGAGTCCCTTGGCGCCGAGGAAGAGGACGAACGGAAGGAGAATCAACATGTAGGCTACGATGAAGATAAACGTTGTGAGGGCCCGGGTAGCTGGCCCATAGCGCTCTTCCAGGAATTGCGGGACAGTCGCGATCCCAGACTTGAGGTAGCGCGGCAGGAAAAAGAGAGCGAGGACCACAAGGGAGGCGCCGGCAATGACCTCCCATGCCATGACCGCAAGTCCGTTAGCATAGGCATCACCATTTAAACCAACGAGTTGCTCGGTGGAGAGGTTGGTCAGGAGGAGGGATCCTGCGATAACCACGCCACTCAGGCTGCGTCCGGCAAGGAAGTAGCCCTCTTCGGTATTGTCGAGGCGCCCCCGTGTCAGACGCCATGTTAGAAAAGCCACTAGGCCGGTAAAGAAGAGGAAGGAAATCACGGTTGGGGCATCCATGGCGGTCTTGTTTCAGATTTTGACGGGGTCGATAGAAGGAGGGGACCGCAATTAGCGATCCCCCATTCTGCTGGTGATGATCAACGGGTTGATTCAGGTGCTTACCAGGAAAACTTGCTTACCATGGTGTGAGTGTAGGTTTCACCTGGCTTAATGATGCAATTGGGAAACGCTGGGTTATCCTGTTTGTTGGGGGAGTCGGGGAACATCTGGGTTTCCAGACAGCATGCGGTGCGGTGTCCGTATTTCACTCCACCTTTACCAGTTGTTTCTCCATCGAGGAAGTTGCCTCCGTAAAACTGCACGCCGGGTTGGTCAGAGTGGAGTTCCATGGAGCGACCGGTCTTTGGATCCCGGAGAATAGCGGCCTGACGCAGACCTTCGCCATCTACTGCCCAGCAGTGATCGTAGCCCTTCCCGAACTGGAGGGGAATGCTTGCTGCTTCAATCCGATCTCCGATGACGGTGGCAGTATTGAAATCGAAGGGGGTATTTTCGACTTCGGCCAAGTTTCCGTCAGGGATGAGGGTCTCGTCGGTAGGGAGGAAATACTTCGCCGGAATGGTGAGAATATGGTCGTTGATCGAAGTCGTTGGGTCTCCGCTCAGGTTCCAGTAAGCGTGCTGGACAATATTGACCGGAGTCGCTTTGTCAGTTGTGGCGGTGCAAACCCATTTCAGTTCGTTATTGTCATTGAGGGTGTAGCTCACGGTAACCTCGAGATTGCCGGGATATCCTTCCTCGCCGTCTGCGGAAGTGTAGGTGAGTTTGACTCCTCCTTCGATTGCCTCGCCTTTCCAGAGGACCTTGTCGAAGCCTTTTTCTCCGCCGTGCAGATGATTCGGTTCGTTGTTGATGGCCAACTTGTCATAGACTTCACCATCGATTTCGAATTTGCCTTCAGCAATACGATTTCCATAGCGGCCCACGGTAGCGCCAAAGTAGGAGCTGTTGGTAAGCCAGCCGGCCAGATCGTCATAACCATGAGTGACGTCCTTCACGTTGCCGTCCTTATCGGGCACTTCCAAGCTGGTGAGGATAGCGCCATACTCAGTGACCTTAGCGATCATTCCGTTCTTGTTGCCGAAGGTGAAGAGTTTCACCTCTGAACCATCTGCGAGTTTGCCGTAGGATTCCACTTTGGTTTCGTTGCTTGAGTTGGAGTTGGCGCCCTTTCCTTTGCCGTCGTCCGAGCTTGGACTGCAGGCGGAGAGAACGAGACTGATGAGGGAGAGTGATGTGATTGTATGTTTCATTCCAAGGACGCGTTTCTGAGAGCGGACGAAATGGATGGGCTGTGGTCAATGGGTTATTGGTTAAGCGATATTAGGAAATAGGAGGGAAGATGCTGAACAGCGGTGTTTCCGGCTATGAACCTCCCTATTCTTTAAATTTTGGAGGACTCGCGAGGGTAGGGAAATTGTGTGCCTCGTTGGATGATTCTTAGGGGTCTCAGCGGGTGATAGCGGAAAAGGACAGATTCAGTTTCACGGGAAGACCGCTTGAAAAGCGATTCAAGGTGCGATCCCCTGAATGGAGAATGAAGTTTGTCCTCGCTCTGGATCAGGGAACCACGAGTTCGCGTAGTCTGCTTTTCGACGAGAAGGGCAGGGTTATCCGCTCTACCCAGAGGGAGTTTCCCCAGTATTATCCCGAGCCAGGGTGGGTGGAGCACGACCCGGAGGAAATCTGGGCATCCCAGCGAGAGACTCTTGAGGAAATAGTAGCTGAGTTTGAGGGGGGATCTATCGAAGGGATAGGTATTTCCAATCAACGTGAAACTACTGTGCTGTGGGATGCAGAGACTGGGGAGGCGGTATACCCTGCCATTGTCTGGCAGGACCGCCGGACGGCGGAACGCTGCAGGCGCATGAAAGGGGATGGCAGGGAGAGGGAGGTTACGGAGAGGACTGGACTGCGGTTGGATCCATATTTCAGCGCTACCAAGATTGAGTGGATTCTGGATCACGTAGATGGTGCGCGGGAGAGGGCGGAGGCAGGAAAGCTCCGCTTTGGAACGATCGACTCATGGATTATCTGGAAGTTGACCGGTGGGAGAGTCCACGTAACGGATGTCTCCAATGCCTCCAGAACGAGCTTGTTCAATATTCATGCCCTTGAGTGGGACGAAGCTCTTCTTGAGATGTTCCGGGTTCCGAGGGCGATTCTTCCTGAGGTAGTCGATTCCAGTGGTGTGGTAGGCGAGTGGCGAGGTATACCGATCGGGGGAATGGCCGGTGATCAGCAGGCCGCTCTTTTTGGTCAGGCGTGCTTTGACCCCGGGATGGCTAAGAGCACTTATGGAACGGGATGCTTCCTACTCATGAATACTGGTGGTGAGGCAGTCAGTTCTGAAAATGGTCTTCTTACCACGATAGGGTGGCGTATTGGCTCGGAGGTGACTTACGCGTTGGAGGGATCTATCTTCGTTGCAGGAGCGCTCTTTCAGTGGCTCCGGGACGAGCTTAAAATTGTACAGACTGCCAGCGATCTCGATGAAATGGCCGCCACTGTGGCTGATAGTGGTGGATGCGTTGTTGTTCCTGCATTCGCAGGACTTGGTGCTCCTCATTGGGACCCGTATGCGCGGGGAGCAGTATTTGGCCTGACCAGGGGAACTTCGCAGGCCCAGCTCTGCAGGGCTTCTCTGGAAGCCGTAGCTCTTCAATGTGTTGAATTGTTTGGCTGCATGGAACGAGATGCAGGGATGAAATTACTCGAAGTGCGGGTTGATGGTGGCGCTTCAAAAAGCGACCTCCTCATGCAGATCCAAAGTGATCTCCTGCAGCGTAAGGTCTTGCGCCCCAGCCATGTTGAAACTACCGCGTTTGGTGCTGCCGCTCTGGCCGGGCTTGCCACTGGAGTTTGGAAGGATCGAGGTGATTTCCGGAGGCAGTGGGAACTGGATCGTTGTTTTGACCCTTCCGAGGAAGATTTCTCCGGAATCAAGGCGCGGTGGAACCGCGGTGTTGAGAGAGTCAGAGGCTGGGAGGCAGATCTCCAGTGATCCCC
>DFWB01000269.1:11098-16078 GCA_002380675.1 Akkermansiaceae bacterium UBA4145 | reverse complement strand
GTGGATTTCGCCTTCCTTGCAGGAGTGGTGTTCATCGGGATGACCTTGATCGGTGACTTGCAGGAAAAGTGGGAGAGTAAGTATCAGGTAGAAAGCACACAGAAGCTTAAGCAGGCAGAGGACTGGGCCGTTGCGACGATCGTGAAGTGGTCAGACATTCCGGAGCTCGAAGCGCGAAAGAATGTTCGAGCCTACGTGACTGAGGATCTGACCCAGCAGCTCAGCAGTATTAAGGTAGAGGACATTGTGGGACTTGGCACTAACGTGGTTGGGCGGGTGACTTCTTTCCTCGGGTCCGCATTTATCGTGGTTTTGTGTACAGTCTTCATGCTGACCGAGGCCCGCATGTTCGGGAGGCGATTAAGTTTAATCGGGGAGGCCCGTGGGCCGAACTTCGAGCGAATGTTGCACGCGGGAAAAGACATTCAGAGATTTCTCGGGATCAAGACCATGGTGAGTCTGGCAACGGGTTTTCTTGCTGGCTTTCTCTGTTGGGCGGCTGGTCTCGATTTCTTCATTCTTTGGGGCATTCTAGCTTGGGCCTTAAATTATATTCCAGTGATGGGATCCATTCTGGCAGGGATTCCTCCCACCATTCTCGCTCTTGTTCTCATGGGATGGCCGAGCGCTCTGGCAGTCGGGATTGGCTATGTTGCGATCAATACATTCTTGGGGAATTTTGTGGAGCCTATGATGATGGGGCGGCGTTTTGGTATTTCGACTCTGGTTGTAATCGTCTCTGTGATGTTCTGGGGCTGGGTGTGGGGGCCGGTTGGTATGTTCCTGGCCGTTCCCATCATGATGATGCTGAAAGTGATCATGGAGAACAGCTATGAGTTTCGCTGGATAGCGGTCGCCATCAGTAAGGAAAAGCGCGAGCAGTCTGAAGACGAACAGGAGCTTAAGGAGGCCGTGGAGGCAGCTGAGGGGGGCGCGATGCCCGAAGGTGTTGCCCCTGAGGGTGGGTCTTCTCAGTGAGGGCAAGGCTGATCCGGATCCGGAAAACTCTTTTACCCCAGATTTTCCCGTTTTCCAGCCAGTAGACTACGAAATTTGCATCAACATGGAGCGCTTTCAGAAGCTAGCTATTGCGGCGCTAATCTCCGTATTGTTGCTTCTTTTTGTAGGCGCAATCGTAAGAGCGACGGGTTCAGGGCTTGGCTGCCCTGACTGGCCGACCTGCTGGGGAAAACTCGTTCCCCCCACGAGAGTTGACCAGATAGATTTCGATAAAATTAATGTCGAAAAATTCAGGAAGAAAGCAGAGCGGTTCGGACGAAATCCTGCAGAGGTTACCCGAGACTCCCTTCGGGCTGAATTCAATCCTCTTCATACCTGGGTCGAGTATGTCAACCGTCTTTGTGCTATGCCTGTAGGGCTTCTGTCCATGGCTTTGATGATTGCCTCATTCTTACGAAGAAAAAGAAGCGGGATTGTTTGCCTGATGAGTATCTCAGCATTTTTGCTTGTTCTCATCAACGCGGAGCTGGGGCGCAGGGTTGTGCTGAGTGGATTAAAGCCAGGGATGATCACGCTTCATGTGGGTCTTGCAATTATCCTCCTGTGCGTTCTTGTGTATGTCTCGTGGAAGGGTTGCGCGGATCCGGTGCGAAGGGTTCTTACAGGGGTGAAAGGAAAAGTGGTCTGGATACTAGGTATTGCTGTCTTTGCTCTGACAGTAGCAGAGGGGGTGCTGGGGGCGCAGGTCAGGGAGCTAACAGACGAACTGGCGAAGAACGCGGGATCTGATGAGCGAGCTCTGTGGACGCGGGAGCTTGAAAAATCCGGAGTCTATCTGGTGCACAGAAGTTTTTCGTGGCTGATTGTAGTCGGGGCTACGGCACTTCTGATTTTGCTCAGGAAAACTTCCGGGGGGATATGGTGGCCAGATAAGATGATTGGTTTTCTTGTAGGTTCTCTTCTCGTAATGGGAGTGTTGCTTGCTCATGTGGGAGTATTGCCAGTTGTGCAGGTTCTCCATGTTGGAGCTGCGGCCCTCCTTGTTTCGGTCCTGTTTTTCTGGGTGCTGGCAACGCGCTTCCGGGACGCTTAGAAATCTCTCCGAATGCCTGTTGTCCCCTCAGAAAACCCCGCGAGGAGGACCTTCATTCTGGATAATCTGCGGGCTTGGCCGGGTGGTTGCCTTGAGACGTTGGCGATGACCTTTGTAGTGCTGATCGCAGTGCGTGTCTTCGAGGCAGATGCCTGGCAGAAGGCTACTCTTGTTGCGGCCTCAAGTTGTGGGCTTCTCCTCAGTCTTTTTCCGGTTCAGCTCGTCCGCAGGACCGGGATCTCGGTCAACTTAGGGACTGCCTTGCTCTGGCTCATCTCAGCTGGTGGTCTGGCAGTTGCTGTAATTGGTGGGGGCTCCTTTATGGTTTTTCTGCCTGCCATGGTAGTCGCGTTACTCTGCATTACGCTGAGTATTCCTCTGATGTCTCAAATTTACCGGAAACATTATCCCGACCGGTCGAGGGGAAGGCTTTTTGCGTCGACTGCCGTAGTGAGAAAGGCCTCGGCTTTGATCGTGGCCCTTGTTTTCGGGAAAGTTCTGGAAAACGACCTAGATAATTTCAGGCTGATCCTTCTCATTTATGCGATCTGTTGCGTGTTGATGGCAGGCTGCGTTCTGGCGATTAAGCCTGTTTATCTGCGAAGATCGAATCAGGTCAGGCTGTTTGGTGCTCTCGAGCATCTGCGTAAAGATCGAGTCTTCCGGTCCTTGCTGACCTCATGGATGATTCTCGGATTTGGCAACCTCCTTTGCTGGTCGATCTTTGTGGAGTATGTCTCCAATCCTGATTACGGATATGAACTTACGGAGTTCACAATCGCTTTCATAACAGGGTCACTACCGGAGATCATGTTTCTCCTTACCGTGGTGATATGGGGTATTGTTTTTGATCGGGTGAATTTCTTCCTCGTACGCATGATTTTGAATGTGTTCTTCATGGGCGGAGTTCTATTCTACTTCTTCGGGCAAGGAATGTGGGCCCTTTGTGTTGGTATCTCACTGCACGGAATTGGCCGTGCGGGCGGGAATATCGCGTGGAGTTTGTGGGTTACCAAGTTTGCGAAAGCGGATCAAGTTGCCGAATACATGAGCGTCCACACTTTCATGTGCGGGGTCAGGGGTGTGATCGCACCTTTCGTGGCCTTTCCCGTGATCGCATTGCTGGGGCCTCGAGTGATAGGTGGGGCAGGATTTATTCTGATCATGATAGCAACCCTTATGATCTGGCCTCATCTCCGAGGAAAAACACCTGTAGGTGTGAGCGGATCATGAAGGTCTCGCCTTTATATTCGAGCGGGGAGCCCATCAATGAAGTTCGAGGACTTCCGCTGGGCTGACTGTCGAAAGGCTGTGAGCTTCACCAACGGGGGCGCAGGTTAGCTTTCCTCCAGTGCAGTTAATTCCAGAAAGAAGCTCCGGTCGATTGCGACATGCAGTCTGCAGATCGCTAGTAGCTAGAAGCGAAATCCAGCGCGTCGTGACGTTGTTCAGGGCCTGAGTCGCTGTCCGAGAGTAGGCGCCGGGCATATTGGTGACACAGTAATGAAGAACCTCCTCCTCAAAGTAGGTTGGATTATCGTGACTGGTGGGACGGCTTGTCTCCGAGCAGCCACCCTGATCGATTGCAATGTCGACAAAGACGCTGCCAGGTGCCATTTGCCTCAGCATTTCCCGTGTCATCAGTTTTGGAGCTGCCGCTCCGGGAATGAGGACGGCTCCAATGATGAGATCAATCCGGGGAAGGAGTGATGCAATATTGGCTTCCGTTGAATACAGGGTATGCGCTTCCTGCAGGGTGATATCCAGAAAGCGCATCCGCTCGACGTCCACTTCAACGATAGTCACATCAGCGCCAATGCCGGTTGCTACCCGGGCAGCGTTAACGCCGGCTGTGCCGCCACCAATAACCATAACCCGGCCCGGAGCGACGCCTGGAACGCCTCCAAGAAGGATTCCACGGCCCCCTCGGTGGTTTGCGAGGTGGTAGGAGCCGAAGATAGCGGCCATACGGCCGGCCAATTCGCTCATGGGCTCAAGAAGGGGAAGGCGCCCTCCGACTTCGAGGGTTTCGTAGGCAATTGCAGTGCAGCCGGTCGCGGTAAGGGACTCCGTCAGGGCTTTATCCGCAGCCAAATGCAGGTAAGTAAAAAGCGTATGATCAGGTCCAAGCATCTCAACTTCAGAGGGTTGAGGCTCCTTTACTTTTACGAGAAGCTGGGCGTTCTCGAACACAGCTTCTGCGGTTGGTAAGACCTCTACGCCAGCCAGCTGATATTCTTTATCGAGATAGCTGGAGTTGGCTCCTGCGCCTTTCTCAATGACTACCCGATGTCCTTGTTTGACTAATTCTCCCGCTGAAGCCGGAATCATGCCCACACGATGCTCCTGTGGCTTCACTTCTTTGAGTATCCCAATATTCATGAGGGTAGACTAGACCAAGTTTTGAGTTCTCTCCACCCTCTACTTGCAGCTTCTCCGTAATTGGGCATACTGTGAGCGCTGCGAGAAAAGCCAGCTTAGCTTCAATTGGTAGAGCTCTCGATTTGTAATCGAGTGGTTGTCGGTTCGAGTCCGACAGCTGGCTCCAGTGCTTCACCGTAGATCCGTTGGAAAGGTGAGGAGCTGCCTCTACTGATACCCCCTCCTAGTGGAAGTCATGGCTTTCGGTTTTGAGTAAAAGCTCAAGAGGAAGAGGTTCTACCGATGTTGTGTAAAGAGTAAGAGAATCGTTTTCTCCAATCTGCATTCTACCGTGACAGAGGAGAAATTTTTCGGTGGTGATAACAAGGCGGTAATTCAGAAAAGTAGAGCAGGGAATAAAGAGGTTGGCTGTTCCTGTCTCGTCTTCAAGAGAGATAAAGCAGTGCCCTTTTGCCGTGCTCGGCCTTTGGCGGCAGATGACAAGTCCTGCACAGATGGCATGCTGGCCATGAGGTATGAATTTGAAATCGCGAGCTTTGGCGAGC
>DFWB01000269.1:6931-10794 GCA_002380675.1 Akkermansiaceae bacterium UBA4145 | reverse complement strand
GAAATCGCGAGCTTTGGCGAGCAAGGAGGGGTTGATAGGTGAATCGTAATTTCCTTGTCGAGAAGGGCTGTTCGCGTTCTGAAATTTATGTGTCCAAGATTTACGTAGCAGAGCCATGGGGTGTGGACCTGTGCTGTATCCCTGGGAGCGGTAATCTGCGGTGAGTTTTTCGAAATCACTCATCGGAAGAAGAGGGCAGTCCATTTCAGGTGGTGCTGCTCTGGAGTCGTTCAGAGGGGCATTATTGCAGCGACTGAGAAGGTCTTCCTGTGGAAGGTGTTCTCCCTGCCAGAGGGCATCTCGACGGTGAGCAATTCCTGGCAGGTCATCTAAAGATCCTGCAGCAGCAAGAAGACGCCGCTCTTTTTTGTTGGGCTGAACACGACGGAGGAAATCAGCTAGATCAATAAAGTTGGTATGGGATCGGGCTTCCAGAAGTTTAGTGGTGGTGGAGCTTGAGATGTTTTTAAGGTGTTGAAGACCTAGCCTGAGAGTTTTGTCATCAATGACGGCTGTTTCGAGAGAAGAGTGTATTACGGATACCGGTTTGATATGAATGCCGTGTCGACGCGCATCATGAAGAAGGCTTGCTACTGGATAGAATCCCATTGGCTGGTTGTTAAGGAGGCCAGTAAAGAACTCGGCAGTATGATGAGTCTTCAGCCAGCAGGAAGCGTAGGCAAGGAGGGCAAAGGAGATGGCATGACTCTCGGGGAATCCATAAAGAGCGAAAGAGCTGATAGAGCGGATCACCTTTTCCTGAACTGCAGGATTTACGTGACGATGAGACATGCGTGAACGTAATTTCTCTACGATAGACTCCATTCGTTCATCGGAGCGCTTAAAAGCCATTGCACGGCGTAGTTCGTCGGCTTCAGCCCCATCAAAGTCAGCTATGATCATAGCCATGCGTAGAACCTGTTCTTGAAAGAGAGGGACTCCGAGGGTTCGTTCCAGAACCGATTGAAAATCAGGATGAATATAGTCGACGGGAGTACGGCGGCTTCGCCTGTTAAGGTAAGGATGGACAAGTTCACCCACGATAGGTCCGGGTCGGATGAGGGCAATCTCGATGACAAGGTCGTAAAATTCCCTGGGTTGCATGAGCGGAAGAGTTGCCATCTGCGCTCGGGATTCGACTTGAAAAGTGCCAACGGTATCGGCACGGCAAAGTAGGTCGAAGGTGGCGGCGTCATCATGGGGGATGTGCGCCAAATCAATGGATTTCCCCCTCTGTCGACAAATCCTAAGGCTGTCCTCCATGGCTGCGAGCATGCCAAGACCAAGGAGGTCGACCTTGACGATTCCGAGTTCTTCGCAGTCATCCTTATCCCACTGCACGATAGTACGCTCTGGCATAGACGCAGGTTGAAGAGGAACAATGGAATCGAGTCCGGTATCACAGATAATCATTCCCCCAGAGTGCTGCCCGAGATGCCGGGGAAAGGATAGGATCTCGTGATAAAGGTGCATGAGAGGCTTGAAGCGGGGGTGATCCTGAGAAAGTCCCGATTGGCTCAGGGTTCTCGTCAGTTGTCCGAGGTCCCGCATGGGAAAAGTGTGACCGTCGGGCATTTCCTCTACAGCAGGAGCGATATTGCGCTTTTGACCAGCGCCTGAGGGATGGTTGGGGCTCTTGCTGGTAGTATCAGGGGAATGGGGGGAGGAGATAAGAGACGAGAAACGTGCAGCGATTGAATCGGGGAGCCCAAGGACCTTTGATATCTCCCGAAATGCAGATTTTGGGCGATAAGTGATCACGTTGGCGGTCATTGCGGCTCCTCGTGGAGCATATTTCTGGAAGACGTGTTGTATTACCGCCTCACGTCGCTCTCCCGAAGGAAAGTCAATATCGATGTCTGGCCACGAGCGTCTGTTTTCGGAAAGGAATCGCTCAAAGAGGAGGCCACCACCAACGGGATCGCAGGCTGTAATCCCCAGACAATAACACACGGCCGAGTTGGCAGCAGAGCCACGGCCTTGGCAGAGTATTCCTTGAGACTTTGCAAATTCTACGATCTCCCAGACGATCAGGAAATACCCGGAAAACCGGAGACGAATGATTAAGGATAGCTCGTGCTCGAGTTGCTTTCGGACCTGTATCCCGATCTTTCCGTAGCGGTTTCGTGCTCCAAGGAAAGTCAGTTTTCGAAGAAGTCTGGCTTCCTCCTCAAGTGTCAGGCTTTTCCCGTTTTCACGGTAGGAGGGGAACTGGTATTCCAAGTCATCGAGGGTGAATGCGAGACGTTCAGATAAAATGTCAGTATTGATAAGGGCTTGCTGCTGATCGCTAAACAACGTGGACATCTGATCTGGAGACTTAAGATGTCTTTCAGAGTTCGAAGCGAGTAAGGTTCCTGCCTCATCGAGGGTCGTATGATGCCGAAGGCATGTGAAGCAGTCTGCAAGTAGGCGGCACCGTCGATGAGAAAACAGAGGAGCATTGGATGCCAGCAGAGGAATGCTGAGAGATTGGGAAAGGTCTATAAGGAGGCGGTTTATTCGATCAGTGCTTCTGCTGTAATGACGGGTGAGAGTAATGTAGACATTATTCCTCCCGAAGGTGCGCCGAAGCAGGAGTGCGACTCTTAAAAGGCTTCTTCTGTCCAAAGATGGCAAAGACTCAGGAGTGAGAAGCGCAATCATTCCTTCCGTATGAGATGGAAAGAAAACAGAGTGATCTGAATTATGGGGTAAAGCGTCTGGGGAAATTGCCTCGGAATGACAATGAAGATTTGTGAGAAGGTGGCAGAGGTTCTGGTATCCTTTAATGCTGTCGACCAGAACGGGTATTTCCAGAGGCGAACCTCCCGGGCGTCTTCCCGGTAGCTCGACGGTCGCTCCTACGAGTGCACGAATCCCATGCCTTCGTGCGGCCAGATGAGCTTGAACGGATCCGTACACCCCCATGTGGTCCAGAATGGCAATGGATTTGTAGTTGAGTTCAGCTGCACGCTGAATGAGATCCTGTGGATGACTCGCGCCTCGAAGGAAGGAAAAAGAGGATCTCGCATAGAGTTCAGTAAACAAATTTGGGGAAGGGTTAAGCGGTTATGCTCTGGAGTAATCTACGAAAAAACAGGAATCATTGGTAAATACCTTCAAGGACCCAGTTGTCGGGCGGGTGGTAGGCAAGGCGCAGGATTGCATTGCTGGTGAGTTGAATGTCCCACTCAACTTGCTGCCAGCGCTCCTCAGGATCCCACCAGTGTCCAGAGATAGGAAAGGGTCCATTTGATGTAGTGACAGGGCCGCAGTATGGGCCATTCAGGAGTGCAAGAGGTCTGGGAAACCGACCTTCCGGATCGGATGCAACATGAATGGGAAGTGTTGGTCTGAACCGGCTTAGCGGTAAGGATGTGCTGTTTTGAATACGACGTCCGTAATGTGGTGATAAGTTGCATTCGTTTTGTTCTCTTTTAACGGCGATCTTTTCGCCGCACAGAGCACCTTTCATCTGGAATGAATCGGGGCGGTGGGTATCGAGAAGGAACGGTGTTCCCAGTCGTCCGGGACCAAGAAGGGCATTGAGTCTTCCAATAGTATCAAGGAATCTACGGGAGTCTTTGAGGGATCGCTGGAAAAGATGATATTGTTTTCCTTCGTGGCTGGTTGAGGTCAGGTGAAGGGACCAGCCAATGGCCGGGGCAGGAGCATGAATTGTACTCAGGTGGGTCTGGATAAGCCTCAATAGCAGGGATGAGTCACAGGTTGGTTCGGGAAGCTCGATCTTGTGCGCATACAGATCTCCATCGTCAAACGTCAGAGTGATTCTGATAGAAGAAGCGGCTCGTTGAGAGGATTGCAGCCGTGAGCAGAGGGTTCTTAAACCTCGGTGGAGAGCGAAGAGCAGTGGCTCCATC
>DFWB01000269.1:0-6539 GCA_002380675.1 Akkermansiaceae bacterium UBA4145 | reverse complement strand
CAGTAGTCGGTGATGTTTTCCATGGAGAACGTCATGAGCTATCCTTGCTTCGGGTCCGAGCCTCTCTGCGAGTCCCTGCCGCGGAAGGTTGGCAAGCTGGCCCAGAGTTTCAATACCCCACAGGGAAAGAAGTTCCGACTCCAGAGCAATCTCAGTAGAGATCTTGTTAAGAGAGTGAACGGGTTGAGAGTCGATATGCCGAATCGCGAAAGTGGGGTGTTGCGCCATACAGAAGATGGGATCCGAATTAAATCGGAGAGTATGACGCAGGGCAGGAGACTGACCCGCGAGAATGGAAAGATCGGGAGTTCTGGCCAGAGCGATATCGATGGGAAGGCGGAGGGGAGTGGCCTTGCGCAGAGCTTGTTCGGCCCACTCCCCGGGGAATTTCATGGCGTGTGGAATAGAGAGCAGGTCCAGGATAAAGATTCCCGTAGCGGTCTCCTCAAAGTCGGGGCCCAGAGAGGCGAGGTAGTCACGAAGAGCATCCTGATGGAGGCATTCGTCCGCAGGATTTGAGGAAATAAGGTTGAGGTGTGGGCAGCGTGCTAGGGCCTTGGTAGGGGAAATCCCCTCGGTAACACGGTATTGAGCCGCCGCATGATTTACTGCGATAATGACGGGTTTTGTAGTAGTGAAAGTAGTTGAAGCATCTGGATCGGGTGTAGAGCGAATAAGCGCAACGGGTCCAGAGGCAAGGTCTGGTCTATCCCGAAGAAGGATAGCTAGAGAGAACAGGGGAACTTGAAAAGAGGCGTACAATGGAAGAGATTTTTTTGTTGAGTGAGCGAAGAGAACAGAGGCCGGCATCCTTGTTCTTGGCTTTAAGCATGGACCTTCCCCGGAGGTTTTTCCCTTCAGGAGGAAGAGAGGTTTTTCTCATGAATTATGAAGCGCCATTTTCCGGTGGGAATAGGTAGGCTTCAGTTCATGGCGATCTTTTTTCAGGGCAGACAACGGAAAAGAGGAATTAAGGGAAATTTGGAGCGCAGCGCAGGGAATGAGATGCTGAGGCGTGAAGATGAGGACAGAGGTGTTCGCTCTTCGCGCCAGATTGCGTAAGCGATACCAGGATGAACTAGGGATGAGATGAAGCTCCTTCGGAGGGGTTAGTAGTAGGTCAAGAACAAGGAGTGGCAGGTTTTTGTCATGGAGAAGAAGATCACAGCAGCGCAGAGACTCCTTGCTGTCATGACAGCGAATCCAGAGAAGGCGGGAGCATGAATCGGCGTCATAGGAACCTGGGTCAAATGAGTTTCGCCCATCGATGAGCGCGACTGGTTCATCGAATAGAATTGGTGAGGCGCAGGAGTTGGTTTTTTCGGTCGTGTGACCGGGGTCTGCTCTCAAAATTTCTGCGAGAATAAGAGAGAGGCCCGAAGATGGGCTGGCAGGGGTTAACTCAGAGAGGGCTCCAGATGGAAAAGGTGGAAGATGTGCGGAAGAGGAACTGGAGGAAGCAGGAGTGCTTGCATCGTGGGCCATGGGAAATTTCTCCCTCATCTGCTTGCGCAGAACGCTCAGTGAGGATGCTCTGCACGAAGCAATGCCGTTCTTAAGGGGGGGGCTATGCATGTTCAAAAGAACACTACTATGAGGGCGGATTGACAAGTAGAAATCTTAAAATCCTAAATCGGGACGAGTTTCTCGAAGTCCGGGTTTTCCGTCAGCTTAGCCTTCACCTTTTTGACTGAGTGAATCGGAATGAGATGTGGACTAACTGTGAATAAGTAAGAGCGCGTACCGTTGACATGTTGATAGTCGCTAAATACAAAAAATCTGATGGGTATCCGTGTAAGGCCAATAGGGGAGATGAAGTCCCAGCCTGATCCCTCTGAGCGTGTAAAGTGCTGGAAATGTGAGACTTGGTTCATGATGAACAGGTCTGCATCTCGCTCTTCCTGTCCGAATTGCGGAAGTCAGGTGGCCCTCCATCGACTCAAGATGCCGATGATGCCGAGCGGAAAGGAAGCGGTAGATCCAGACTTGCTGCCTTCCTCGAAAAGACAAGGGTTGGTGAGATTGCCCGGAGAGGCTGGCACAGATCCGCTGGAAAGAGGTGTAGCTTCTGGGTCAAAGTTGGATGGAGAAGAAATACGGAGGATGTTTGTGGAAGCTGATCCTCGTCGGGAGGGTGGGCTGGCCGGCAGGGAAATGCTCGAGGGAATTTCTCCCAAGGTCCTGATTGCAGTGGTAGGAGTGGCAGCGCTGATTTTGCTGGTGCTAATCTTTTTGATCGAGAGATAGGGTCCCGTGGTAGACTTTATTCTGGCTTCCGGATCTCCGAGAAGAAAAGACCTGCTTCTAAGTGAGAACTACCAGTTCAGAGTGGTGCCGGCCGGAATCGAGGAGTGGCCCCCTGGTAAATTTCCTTTCCATCAGCTATGCGAGGAGAATGCAGTGCTGAAAGCAGGAGAGGTATCGGCAAAGTATCCGGAAGCGGTCGTTCTGGGCGCAGATACACTTGTAGGCCTGGAGGGAGAGGTCATGGGGAAGCCAGGTAGCTTGAGCGAAGCCGTATCCATGTTGGAGAGGTTATCAGGGCGAGAACATGAAGTATGCACAGGGGTATGTCTTCGTTGTGGAGGGGAAAAGTATTCCTTTTTTGAAGTGAGTCGGGTGCGTTTCAAAGATCTGGATAGCTTTCTTATCGAGGACTATCTCGGGAGGGTCAATGTGCTGGATAAGGCTGGTGCTTATGCAGTTCAGGAGCATGGAGAGATGTTGGTGGATGATCTGGAAGGAGCCTATGATAATGTCGTAGGATTACCTGTAAGCGAGGTTTCAAAAGGGTTGGCGCGGTTCGGTGTGCTTCCGGGAACGTCCTAGGAAGCGAGTGGAGCTCGCTCTCCAGAGGGGGTAATACAACTGAATGAAGTTGGGAATTGGTTAAAGGCTAAGATTATGGGAGATATTGGCTGTGAGCGCGGTTTTGAGGTATCCCCTGATTTTGAATCCTAGGGCGCGTAGTGAGCGGGCGCAGCGAGCCCGGCGGTTCGTGATGGAGAATGCGACGCGGTTTGCAATTTACGCTACCAATACCGCTCAGGAGTCAGCAGAGCTTGCTCGACGATTCTCTGAAGAGGGCGAAGAAGTGGTGGTAGCAGCAGGGGGAGATGGAACACTCAATGCGGTGGTCAGGGGGTTGATCGGAACAGAGACGGTGTTAGGAATCCTGCCAACGGGGACGATGAATGTTTTTGCGCGTGAGCTGAACATTCCCTTTGGCCATCTCGCGGGTGCCTTGGACGTGATTGATGGGGGTCACGTCAAGGAAGTAGACCTATTTGAGGCAGAGGGGACGCCATTCGTTCAGATGGCTGGAGTTGGCTTTGATGCTCAGGTTATCGAAGAGACTACGACAGAATCCAAGCGCCGCCTTGGGCCACTAGCTTATATTGTTTCGGCTGTAAGGGTTCTTGGTTCTGAGCCTCCCCGTATGAAGGTTCACTTTGACGAGGGGTTTACGGTCGAGGGTGCGTGCGTCCTTCTTGGTAACGGAGCTCTTTACGGAGGCCAGTTGCGCCTTTTCGGCAAGGCGGACAATGCGGATGACCTGCTCGATGTTCTCGTCTATAAGAAGGCTGGCTATACGGCTGCTCTCGGATCTCTAGGTAGCCTCGCCCGTGGTGGGTTTGAAACTGATGGGAAAGCGGTTGAGTATTATCAGACCTCGGGTCTAACCGTTGAATCTGACCGGGAAGTTCCAGTTGAGGTGGATGGAGAGCTCTGGGGCCGGTCGGAACGAGTGGAGTTTAAGGCGATGACTGAGAAATTACGGGTTCTGGCTCCTGCGGAGCGGGGAAAGAACTGGTGGGAGCAGGTTTTGGCAAATCTTAATCCAGGCGGAAATTGAAGGGCTGTAAATAAGCCTTTCCCTTCGAGAGGGAAGTTCCAGAATCATGACGCAGTGAAGTCCCGGTTAGATGATCTCTTTGATTTCGCGTGCAGCGAGGTAAGGGAAGAGGACTTTCGGGTCTTTTGCCCCAAGGATCCGGGAGATATGAGCTACGTCGCTTTATGTGCGGGTGTATTAGCGAACAAGCAAATCCCTGAGAATGTAGACCCGGAGTGGTTTGAAATTTTTGGTATCGCCCAGCGGGGATCCCCGGAGCAGGCATCCCACGCCGATCGCTTTATCCGGTTTAAGCTTTTTTGTGGAGCAGTGGCCGCAAAGTTTCTTCTGGTCGAGCCTGGTCTCGATACGGTTGTGATCGTAAACTATGTTTGTTGTTCTCTCGTGCAGTCTGCCCGGGCCATCGAAAATCGGGAGCTTACCCAGATTCTGCTGGAGGTCTTTCCCGCTCTCGCCAAGGAGATGGAAGATTATCGTGCTCCAAGTGGGTGGGTAGTTCAGGAATATCCATTTTGTCTCCTTTCAGGGATGTTAATGGCGGAAGATCTGGCGGATCAGGGGAGGGTGGCAGATCTGGCGGAGCAATTACTCAAGGCAGAGGAGCAGGTGAGGGAAGAAAGTTTTTTTCCGGGACATGAGTTTCTTCTGGGTCTCACAAATTATGATTCTCTGCATCTTGACTGGCTCGCATTCGCGAGTTCATTGGCGAATCCGGCAAAGGATGCGAACATCATGGCGGTGAAGTCGAAGCTTGAGAAGGTGGAGAGGTGGAGGTCCGAGAAGGGGGCCTGATTCGGCCCGGCGGGACGGATCATTCCCTTGAGTCGGTTGAACCGGCAATCACCCGCCGGCCGCGAGGCGTATGACTTCAACCCGGGATCCTTCCAGCAGGATGCTGGAAGCGTAGTCGTGATGCGTCAGCGCCTGTCCATCGAGTTCAGTGACGATGGGTTCATTTTGCATGTTGAGAAGGGTCAGGAGGTCGCCAATCGTCGATCCCTCCTTGATCTCATAAGTCTCTCCATTCAGTTGAATTGTCATTATTCAGGAGTTGGCCGGCGCGAGGATCTCGCGATCCCAGTCTTTCCAGACAGGGTCGAATCCTTGGCTGGCGAGTTGATCCGCTACTGCAGATACGGGGCGATCGTCATCAATTTCAAATTGAGGTGTGGCCTTCGTAGTGCAACCGTTTCCAGACTTCTCTTCAGGCTCGATTTCAACCCGGCGTCCTTTGATTGTTCTGTGAAGGTCGTTGGATCCCACTCCGGTGTAGCCTCCGGGTTCTGTATGCGAACCGGCCGATACATGTGTGACTCCCAGAGAGAAAAGGTGATCACGAAGATTTGCGGGTTCTCTGGTCGATAGCACAATGTTGACCTGTGGAAATGTCAGGCGGAACGCACAGATCAGCTGGACGAGGTGACGATCGCTGAGAGTAAGGTTGGGATCCAGTTCGTGCCTGTGGTTTCCCGCATGAGGTCGCATTCTTGGGAATGAAATGGAGAATTGAGCCTTCCAGCATGTTCGGTAGAGGTATTCAAGGTGTGTAGCGAGGGCGAGGGCCTCAGTTCGCCAGTCGGCTAACCCGAAAAGCGCACCGATACCTATGCGACGAAAGCCACCCGCATACGCCCGCTCCGGACAATCTAAACGCCAGTCAAATTTTTTCTTTGGTCCGGAAGTGTGCAGCTTCTCATAGGTATCCCGGTGGTAGGTTTCTTGATAGACGATTAATCCCTCTGCCCCGCAGGAGACTAGTTCGGCGTATTGAGAGTCCTTCATGGGGCCGACTTCGATTCCCAGGGTAGGAATCGAAGGAGAGAGAATTCTGAGGCAGTCTTGAAGATAGCCTTCGGAGACAAATTTAGGATGTTCACCAGCAACAAGGAGCAGATTGCGGAATCCGAGTGAGTGAAGGTGAGCGGCCTCGGCAGCAACCTGATCCAGTTCGAGGGTAGTTCGGAGAATCGGGTTGTCGCGGGAAAATCCGCAGTAAGCACAGTTATTCACGCACTCGTTCGAGAGATAGAGCGGGGCAAAAAGGCGCATGGTTCTTCCAAACTGACGCTGGGAGAGTCCTGAGCTTTGTCTGGCCATGGACTCAAGCTTTCCGGAAGACACAGGCTCAAGCATCGACGCGAAGCGCCGCATTAGTGGAGAGTAACTTCGGCTCGGGTCTGCGAAAAACGCTGAGAAGCTCACGGGGGAAGAGTGGTCTGATTTGCGGAGCGTAATGTCAAAGGTGAAAACGGAGGAGTCACGATTGGCCTGTGTGTGAGGAGTCAGACTGTATTGGGCCTGATAGTTTGAAGAGGTCTCGGGATAAGGTGCTTCTGGAGAGCAAATTCTCAAGAAAATGAGGGTTCTTATTTTAGGTAGAAATCATTGAGCGCTTGAACATTTGGAGCAGGGCCTCAGATTCTGCAAAACATGAAGGGGGCGGAGATCATTGAATGCCGGGCCACGAAGTGGTTTTACCTGAGGGTCTGGGCCATGGTGATCATGTTCGGAGTCTTCCTCGTCTTGTTCCTGAAGGACTGGAAGGTCGGGTGGCCCACAAAAAACGAGGTCTATTATACCTATAAGGCGTTCGAGAAAGCTGAGGAGCTGTTCAGTGGAGGTGAGTGGACTGAGGAAGAGTGGGAGAGCGAGGCGAGGAAGCGAGAGATTTTTCCTGCGGGCG
>DFWB01000279.1:4753-13842 GCA_002380675.1 Akkermansiaceae bacterium UBA4145 | reverse complement strand
TGGAAGACTTTGCGCGAGCACTTCACGAGGAGTTTGGCGTAGAGCTTCTTTCAACAGGTGGAACTGCGAAGGCCCTGCGAGATGCTGGTCTGCCTGTTATTGATGTCTCCGATTATACGCAGGCCCCTGAGCTGTTTGAGGGAAGGGTTAAGACCCTGCACCCGAAGGTGCACGGGGGGCTGCTCCACAAGAGAGATTCGAAGGAGCACAGGAAACAGGCAGAAGAAAACGAGATCAAGCCTATCGACCTTGTGGTTGTTAATCTTTACCCTTTTGAGGAAACAGTTGCAAAAGATGGCGTCACGGTAGGAGAGGCAATTGAAAACATTGATATCGGAGGTCCATCCATGTTGCGAAGTGCTGCCAAGAACGCTGCCTCGGTCACGGTGGTCACGGATCCCAGTGACTACGCGACAGTCGTGGATGAGATGCGTAGTCACGATGGAGATACCAGTCTTCGGCTGCGAGAAGAACTTGCAGTGAAGGTTTTCAAGCGTACTTCAGATTACGACACCGCCATCGCAAATTATCTTGGAAAGTGTGATGAGAGCACAGCTGCCTGTTTCTCAACTACAATACCACTCGAGCGAGAGCTGCGCTACGGTGACAATCCTCACCAGAAGGCTCGCCTGTATGGGGCCTTCAGCGATCATTTTAGCAAGCTGCAGGGGAAGGAGCTCAGCTACACCAATATTCTCGATATCGAAGCGGCGGCTGATTTGATCATGGATTTCCGTAGGCCGACGGTAGCAATCCTGAAGCATACTAATCCCTGCGGAGTAGGCCAGGACGATGAGGATCTGAGAGTAGCGTGGCAGAAAGCGTTCGAGACGGACCGTCAGGCTCCCTTTGGTGGAGTGATTGTGTGCAACCGACCTCTAACCGAGAGTCTGGCACGGGTCATCAGTGAGATTTTCACGGATGTCATTATCGCTCCAGATTTTGAGCCGGAGGCGCGGGCGATCCTGCAAAAGAAGAAAAATCTCAGGCTGATGAAGATTAACGAGAGCTACAAACAGGAAAAGAAGGAGCCTCTGATCCGCTCTGCACCCGGTGGGTTGATGGTGATGGAGCGTGATCACACAGCAATGGGACTGGAGAATCTGGAGGAGAAGGTTGTGACTGAGCGCCCGCCGACCAAGGAGGAGATCCAAGCGATGCGTTTCGGGTGGAGAGTGGTCAAGCACGTGAAGTCCAACGCCATTGTTTTTGCCACCACGGATAGGACGATCGGAATCGGAGCAGGTCAGATGAGCCGGATCGACTCCTCTCGCATTGCGGTGTGGAAGGCTGAGGAGTCGGGATTGTCGCTCAAGGGTAGCGTGATTGCCTCTGATGCGATGTTTCCCTTTGCGGACGGTCTTGAGGCGGCAATTCAGGCAGGTGCAACGGCATGTATCCAGCCGGGAGGGTCGGTAAGAGACGAAGAGGTGATCGCTGCGGCTAATGAGGCGGGCCTTTCAATGGTGTTTACCGGGCACCGTCACTTCCGTCACTGAGTTTTCCGTTGCCGGGGGGCATCGGTCCAGGAGTTTTCATATCTGGCAGTAAAATGCTGAAGCTAGGAGTTAATATTGATCACGTGGCTACCCTCAGGCAGGCCCGCTACGCTACAATGCTCGAATCGAATAATGCGGAGCCTGACATCGTAATGTCCGCCCTTGCAGCGAAGAGAGGAGGAGCGGACTCAATAACCATGCACGTGCGAGGGGATAGAAGGCATGTGCAGGAAGAGGATGTGTTTCGAGTTAAGGAAGGATGTAACCTGCCGGTTAATTTTGAGATGGCCAGCACGGCTGAGATGGTGGCAATGGCTCTCAGGCTGCGTCCTGAATTTGTGTGTCTGGTTCCAGAAAACAGGCAGGAGATCACCACAGAGGGAGGGCTTGATGTATCCGGGCAGAGGGAAACTCTTCGTGCAACGGTGGGAGCTCTGAGAGATGGGGGAAGCAAGGTGAGCATGTTCATCGACCCGGAGGAAGAGCAGGTCAGAGCGTCACGGGATATTGGGGCCGATATGGTTGAGCTGCATACCGGTTCGTTTGCCAATTGTGAAGGAGCGATGAGGAAGGAAGAGCTTGCCCGGTTGACGGCAGCTGCACGGGTTGGCAATCAGCTGGGTCTGCGCATTAATGCGGGGCATGGCATCAACTACGAAAATCTAGAAGAGCTTTTCGAAATCCCTCATCTTGTGGAGCTCAACATCGGACATAGCATCGTATCGCGAGCTGTCATGACGGGGATGGAGCAGGCGGTTCGGGAAATGGTGGTGATCATGGGGCGATATACAGTGGAACAATGAAGATCTTCGGGATTGGTATCGACGTGATCGAAATTGAGCGTGTTGAGAAAGCGATTGAGGCTTTCGGAGACCGCTTTCTTGCTCGGATCTTTACCGTGGATGAGCGGGACTACTGCCTGAGACAGAATCGTCCTGCCGTTCATTTTGCCGCTCGCTGGTCCGCAAAAGAGGCGACATCAAAGGCTCTAGGGACAGGCATCGGAGAGTTGCTTTCTTGGGGAGATATGGAAGTTGTTCGTCGGCAATCAGGGGAGCCGGAGATGGTTTTGAGTGGCGATGGACTGGAGTTCCTTAGTAAGCATGGGATCGATCAGATCAAGGTCAGCCTCACTCACGCCAAGCATTATGCGGCAGCGAATGCGGTTGCGCTTACTACGTCCTAAGCAGGGAGGCTGCTCTCGTTTCAGAATGTTCGCGGCTAGGGGAGGGAAAGTAGTATTTCCCGGATAATCTTTGCAGCGAGGATGGACGAGCGGCCAGTTGGATCGAGTTCGGGAGCTAATTCGACAACGTCACAGGCAACGACCCTGTGCCAGGGTAGCGCTGCAAGTAATTCTTCCAGTTCTTGCCAGTTGACCCCTCCCGGTTCCGGAGTTCCAGTTCCAGGCAGGTCTGCTGGGTCGAGGAAGTCGAGGTCCAGAGTGAGGTAAAGAGGTAACCCCTCTACTTTTTCCAATGCGCTGGTAAGTGAGTCTATGTCAGGAGGGACGAGGCAGCCAGACTCTCGGAGGTCGTCGAACTCAGTTGAGCTGCCTGAGCGGATGCCGCACTGTAAAATTCGAGAGGGTGGGATCATGTCGCGAATACGCCGCATGCAGCAGGCATGACTCCACTGCGTGTTAGTCCATTCGTTTCTCAGGTCTGCGTGTGCGTCGAATTGAACAACGGCCAGGCCCGGATGATGCTCGAGGACTGCAGCTACTGCTCCGGGGGTGAAGGAGTGCTCTCCTCCGATCAGGAAGGGAATCAATTTCTTCGAGAGAAGATGCAGGGAGGCTTCCTTGACGAGAGTATTGACTTTTTCAGCGTTCTCCCCGGCCAAGATGAGGTTTCCCAGGTCACTGAAAGGTCTCAGGCTCAGATCACGGTGAAGAAAGGGAGAGTAGCTCTCGAGGCAATCTGATGCTTCCCTAATTGAATCGGGTCCTCGTGCAGCGCCTTTGCGGAAGCAGGCTGTGCCATCGAATGGGACACCAAGAAGGACGGGGGTTCCGTTGACAGGTTTCGCGGTGGATTCAAGATACGGAACGAGGGGAGGAGAGATGGTCACATCAGACGTCGTTTAAAGTCTTCGTAATCAAAAGATCGAATCATTTGTTCGTTGCCGCTCTCATCACGCAAGGTGATGGAGGGATGCTGGATTCCATTGAAGTATGTAGTTTTGACCATAGTATACTGGGCCATATCCTGAAAAATCAGACGATCTCCGATTTTCAGTGGGCGATGGAAGCTATATGGTCCGATAATGTCTCCAGCCAGACAAGTGCTTCCCCCGAGTTGATACCGGTGAGTTCCCCGTTCAAGGGAAGGCACGCCGTCTAGAGTCAGGTTGGGACGGTATGGCATTTCAAGGACATCGGGCATATGAGCCGTTGCAGAGACGTCAAGAATTGCCACAGTCTCCTTTCCACTTTGGAATATATCGAGAACCGTCGAGTGGAGGCTTCCTGCATTGAGGACTGGGGCTTCACCGGGTTCGAGCCATATCTCGTCCAGATGATAGCAGTCCCGGGATTGCTTTATGAGATCGACGAGCAATTGTTGGTCATAGTCGGGGCGAGTCAGAGCGTGGCCGCCGCCCATATTGAGCCATCGGATTTGAGGTCGCCGAAGAAGAGCACCAAAGTGGAGATCTAGGGCTTCAAGAGTCTTGGCAAGAGCGTCGCTGTTCTGGTCACAAAGGGAGTGGAAGTGGCAGCCACTGAGTCCCTCTAGATCTGCGTTTTTCAGGCTGCTCGCGAGAGCGCCGAGACGAGATCCTTGACGGCATGGATCGTAGATGGGGGGTGAGCCGGTTGAGCGCTGTGGGTTGAGCCGTAGTCCGTAGGAAATAATACCCTTTTGGTAGCGAGGGTGATTCAGGGCATAGTGACGCCAATGCTGCCAGTGAGACAGGGAGTTAAAGACAATGTGTGAACTGAGATTGAATAGATCAGTGTCCGTATCACGGTAGACGGGGCCACAGGTAAGCACTGTTTCACCGAAAAATTCTCGAGCGAGCTGTGCCTCCCACAGGCCTGATGCGCAGCACCCGTCGAGATGATCGCGCAGTAGTGGAAATACTGCGGGAAGGGCAAAGGCTTTCAGCGCCTGAACGATCCGGCAGCCTGTTCTGGCCTTGAGTTCGGAGAGGGCTTCGCAGTTCTTCCTGATCACTGCGAGATCGATGAGGTAGGCCGGGGTAGGCGTTCTCACAGAAGATGTTTAGCCGGTGGCTTGTGCATTGTCGACCCTGAGCTGGTAGTAAACTCCTCAGGAACACGCCTTCCTGACGAAAGGGTCACTCTCCTCGATCGACCAGGAGAGTCCGAAGGAATCAAGGTCTTCCATGAAGGTATCTGGATCAAAATGCTCCATATTCCATACCCCGGCCTCGAACCATTTCTTTTGAAGCATCAGTTTGGCTCCGATCATGGCAGGTACGCCTGTCGTGTATGAGACTGCCTGGGAACCGGTTTCTCTGAAGGAGCTTTCATGAGAGCAAGTGTTGTAAATGTAAATGCTTCGAGGTTGATTTTCTTTCCTTCCGCGTAGAACGCATCCGATACAGGTTTGTCCGGTTGTAGACTCTCCGAGGCTTCCAGGATCGGGCAGAATAGATTTGAGAAATTGAAGGGGCACGATGAGCTCCCCATGGTAATCGATCGGATGAATGCTGGTCATTCCCACATTTGTAAGCACCTTCAGGTGTTGAAGGTAGGATGGTGAAAAGGACATCCAGAACTGAGCTCTACGGAGTGAGGGGAATGCCGCTGTGAGAGACTCAAGCTCCTCATGGTACATCCGGTAGATTTCAAAATCACCTAGTCCCTCCGGACACGAGAAAGAGCGGTGAGTAGAAAAGGCTGGGGACTCCACAAACCGGTCTCCTTCCCAGTGACGACATGCTGCTGAGACTTCCCGGATATTAATTTCGGGATTGAAATTTGTAGCAAAGGATTCGTTGTTTTCTCCCCCGTTCACATCGACAATATCAAGCTCACTAATCTCATCGAAATAATGTTTTGATGCATAGGAGGTGAAAACGTTCGTTACTCCCGGATCAAATCCTGATCCCAGAAGGGCGCAGAGATTTTTTTCTCGGAATTCCTCATGATATCGCCATTGCCATTTGTATTCAAAACCGGCGGTCTCGGGGGACTCGTAATTTGCTGTGTCCAGATAGTTTGTCCCGGTAGCGAGGCAGGCCTCCATCAGCGTCAGGTTCTGGTATGGTAGAGCCAGATTCAGAAGGAGGTCCGGAGAGAGGTTGCGGAGGAGTGCAATAGCCTCGTTCAGATTATCAGCATCCACACGATGGGTCGAAATCTCTTGCCCTGTTCTCTGGCGAATGGATGTCGCGACGAGGCGGCATTTTGACAGAGTGCGGGAAGCGAGATGAATCTCGTGAAAGATTTCAGGGAGCTGCGCGCACTTGTGGGCGGCGACACCGCCAACCCCACCAGCTCCTACAATTAGGATCGTATTCACGTTTAAACGAGGGCGACTGGCGTCTTGGAGTTCGGTCTCTGACCAGGATAGTTCGTTTTAATTCTGGACGGAGAGAGAATGTCAGGAAGATAGGGAGGGCCCTTTTTTGGATGATTCCTGCATAGTTTTTTGAATACGGTAAAAGGCAAGAGAGGGGTGATCGTTCATTGCTTGCAGGAAAAAAGGAGTGTAGGTTGCTGCCATGACAATGCTGGCAGACGATTCACTCGTGATGGGTAAGACAAAAGAGCTTTGTGCGGCGATTGCTGATGACCCGGAGTATCGGTCTCTGATGGAAAAGGTCGAGCGATTCATGGAGGATGATTCAGCCAAGTTACAGTTTCAGAGTGTTCAGGAACGCAGCCAAGAGCTCGGTCAGAAGCAACAGTCCGGACTAGAGCTAAGTGTTGGTGAGGTCGAGGATTTCGAGGCTGCCCGCGAGGCATTAATGAGTAATACCGTGGCGAGGGAGTTCATGGACGCCCAGCAAAGTCTGCAATCGGTTCAAAGTGCGATTGGAAAATATGTAGGAATCACCCTTGAACTGGGCCGAGTGCCTGCGGAAGAAGATCTTGCTGATCAGGAAGGCTGTTGCAACGAGGGAGGGTGCGGCTGCGGCTAGAGCTGTCTTCGGGCAGGGTAGGTTTTGGTGTTGGATGAGACTCTGAACCAGGTTCAGGATAGGCGCTTTCCTGCGTCCTGATCGAGAAAGAATGTGGTGTCGGGATGTGATTGAAGGTAGGTGGCAGGGACCTCAGATGTGATTCCTGATGTGAGTGCTCGCTCAACGATGTCTGCCTTGCTGCTTCCGAATGCGAGGAGAGCAATGCGCTGGGCACCGAGTATTGTCTTCACTCCCATTGTGATGGCGCGCTGAGGAACGTCGGCAGCTCCACCGAAGGCCTCAGCCGCGTCATTGATGGTGACCTGGTTAAGGTCTGTTGCATGCGTAGCAACGTCGGGGCTCACGCCGGGTTCGTTAAATCCAATGTGACCATTTCTTCCAATGCCGAGTACCTGGAGATCGATTCCTCCTGCCTCTTCGATATGGTTCTCGTAGGCAGAGCAGTGACTCTCAATATTGTCCGCTGCCACCATGCCGTCTGGAATGTGAATGTTCTCTGGGTTTATATCGATATGATTAAAAAGATGAGAGTGCATGAACTGCCAGTAGCTCTCTGGATGTTCCCGTTCGATACCGATATATTCATCGAGATTGAAAGTGACGACATTCCGGAAAGATAACCCGGCCCTATGCATTCGAATCAATTCCTTGTAGAGCTCGATAGGAGTATTTCCGGTCGCCAACCCCAGAACTGTGGTTCTTTCTTCGCTATCTCGAGAGCGAATGAGTTGGGAGATATCCTCAGCGAGGGCCGTAGATGCGGATTGGGAGGAGGCGAATATTCGGTAGGAGGGAACTTCAGGCATGGGAACGGTTTATTAGTGGTAGCTACACGGATTTGTCGGATGGAATCAATATGAACAAATAGCCAAGGGCGTTTTCCCCTCAGTTCGTCAACAGTTTGTGAGCAGCTGTGATAATCTCGCGGGATGAGCAGCCTCCCGGAATGGAGGTCAACCAGCCTTCTCGTCGGAACCAGGTTCGCTGGCGCTTGGCGTATTGGCGGGTAGCGATCACAATTTCCTCTTCACAGGTAGAACGGTCAATGGCGCCATCAAGAAGTCGCTGGATTTGCGGGACGCCGATAGCCCGGGATACAGCTGGGCCGGGAGAGGTAAGAGCAGCCAGTTCTTCTGCGGCGTTCTGCCTAAGTATCTCGGAGGTCCGCCTGCGGATACGTTGGTCAAGGTCGGAGGGATCCCAAGTGAGTAAAAGCCCGCGAAGGGTGTCTTGTGGTGCTTGAAATGAGGATCTTCGTGCGGAGGCGGGATGACCACCGGACAAGCTTATTTCCAGCGCACGTTGGACGTAGCGGGGGTTTTTATGATCAATATTAGCCGCCGTGACTGGATCGATCTCGAGCAGGCGCGCATTTAGTTCGTCGAGAGAGAGTGTCTCAAGTTGAGCCCGGAGCTCAGGGGCGGTAGGGGGTATGTTGCCTGGCCCATGAGTAAGGAACTTGAGATAGAGTCCAGATCCACCTACGATTATCGGGAGTTTTCCCCTTGCGCGGATGCTCTCAATGACAGGAAGGGCCATTGTCCGATATTGGCCAGCGTTCAAAATCTCAGAGGGATCCGCAATGCCATAGAGATGGTGAGCTGCGAGGAGCCGATCCTCCTCACTGGGTGAGGCCGTGATGGTCTCAATACCCCTATACAGCTGCAGGGCATCACCATTAACAATCTCTCCATCGAGCTCACGGGCGAGAGTAAGGGCGTGAGAGGACTTCCCAGACGCCGTGGGACCACAAATATACAGTGGCTGTGAAGAAGGTTTCAGGGTGTTCCTCGTGTTATACGCTACGCTATGCCTCGCTACGGAAGGCTTAAGCCATACAATACAAAATCCCCATGAACCAGAGTTCATGGGGATAAAGGGTATTTGGTGCGGGCCTACTCGTGGGTAGAATCGGTCTCGCCTTTAGACTTCGCTCCGCTGACGATCATCTTGCGGCCCATGAATGGTTGGTCATGGAGAACTTCGACGGCTCTCTTTGCCTCCTCGATGTTTGCCATTTCGATAAATCCATAGCCCTTGGATTTATGGGTATTTCGATTGTAGACGATCTCAATGCTTCGTACTGCGCCGACACCCTTGAAGAGTTCCTCGAGTTCATACTCAGCTGCGTCGTATGACAGGTTGCCGAGATAGAGCCTGTTGGAATCTACAGGGCTGGGCGCTGGGGCTATGCGGGAGGAGCTCGAGGTTTTTGCTACCCGCGTCCCGGATTTTGGTGCCTTGCGGGGTTCTCGCTTACTTTGGTCGGAGGAACTTCCACCTCCTCGTTTACGGGGAGGTCGAACAGTTTCCTTATAGAGGCCGATCGCCTTAAGGATCTTCTGCCACCAAGTCAGAGGAACGCGTTTTGGTCCCTTGCGTGGTCGGCGACCGCCAGAGCGGCGCCCTCCAGACTGCGGGTTTCCTCCTGAGCCGCCTTCACGGGGCCGGTTACGGTTGCGGTTACGGTTA
>DFWB01000279.1:0-4439 GCA_002380675.1 Akkermansiaceae bacterium UBA4145 | reverse complement strand
TTACGGTTGCGGTTACGGTTACGGCTACGGTTGCGGTTGCGGTTGCGGTTGCGGTTACCGGAGTCTCCCCCGGATTCAGATCGCCGCGCGCTGTTGGACGAATCGGACATGGTTCTTGTTGTATTTCAGGTTCGCGCGGGGACAAGATGGACACTTCGATGGCATTTCGCGGACTCTCAAGGTCCTCAAACCGGATAGGAAGCACTGGGAGCTCTGTTGTCATACGGTGAGTCGACTGCTTCTGGTTGAGGTTAAATAGAGTCAGGAATCCGCTTGCTCGGCGTATTTCTGGTTGCGTCCCCGCATAGTGGGGCCTGTCGGCCCGAGAGGTTGTTAGCCACTCTATTGATTGGGTGGCTGTTACGGATATCCAGTCTGGTGGCATGGTTGAGCCGTTTTGGCTGCCGTTCGAGTCTCGAGGGGCGAGCATACGCATCGAAGGGATTTCCGTTGGAATAGATTATCTGGGCTCGACTCTCCCGGCAAGGCAAATGGCTTAGGTCCAGCAAAGTGGGGATTTGAGGGTTGTCCTTCCTCGGTGCAAAGGTCTATGTTTTCAGGGCAATCTGCCTAAATGCCCGTGTTAAATTGTTTCCGAGCTGGTGTCCTTCCCGCCATTTTGCTGTCTCTTGGTGGTATTCTGTCGTTGTCAGCCAGAGAGTCGTATTTCGTTGTTGAAGCCAACTCGGGAAGAATTCTCCTTGCGGAGGGCTCTGATCAAAAACGACCGGTCGCCAGCTTGACCAAGGTGGCAACCGCGATCGTTGCGCTGGATTGGGCCAAAGCTACTGGGACCGATCTGGGTGGTGAGATGGTAGTTCCGCCATCAGTTGCCAGCTTGGGTGGTTCCAATCCGATGGGACTGAAGCCAGGTGATAGGATATCTCTCAGGAATGCCCTCTATTCCGCTTTGATGGGTTCCGATAACTCGGCGGCTCAATCCATTGCGCACCATGTGGGGTTTGCCCTGCAGCAGGCAAGGGGGAATAGTGGCGACCCTGTGAAGGCCTTTGTGGCGGAAATGAATACCCTTGCCGGAGAGCTGGAAATGAGAAGGACGAGATTCTCAACCCCTCATGGACTCTACGTGCAGAGGAGCAAGGGTTACTCAACGGCCACGGATATGGCCCGTCTTTGTATCTACGCGATGCGAAATCCCGGATTTGCTTTTTTTGTGAAGCAGAAGAGTCGGGCGCTCTCTTTTAAGCACGGCGAAGTGACCAAGGCTTTTCGTGTGCAAAACACTAACAAGCTCCTTGGGCGCATTCAGATCAACGGCATTAAGACTGGAATGACGAGGGCTGCTGGGCAGTGCCTTGCAACGAGCTCCGAACTGCGTCCGATCGTGGAAAAGTTGCCAGATGGAGCAACCAGACTCACTCCTCGTCGTCTCGTATGTATTGTTCTGGGTAGCCCGGATCGATTTGGTCAGACGGAGGCTCTCGTAGAGCAGGGATGGAATCTCTACAACCAGTGGGTTCAATCAGGGGCGGTGGTTAATTCCGTAAGCGAGAGGCTTGTGGTGCCAGATCCGAGAAAGCGGGGTTAATCCTAACTCACCCGTGGAGTCAGCGATTTGGAACATGGTTGAGCAGCATCCCGGAGTGCCGTTCCTACTCCTCTGTCTGAACGGGCAGGATTACTTCCTGCAGGTCTTTTTGTAGCTCAATAATTCGGTCGGGTTCACTGAGCTTGGACTGATGGTTAGTTGTTTGAACGTAGAAGGTGTCCAGAGCGGCTCCTTTTTCGGTAGCAATTCGTGCGTGAATTGTGTCGAGACCGTGTCGGTTGATCGTGTGTAATAAGTTGTGAAGGAGAGCGATGCGATCAATTGCTTGAATCTCTATCACGGTAAATCGTGGATCGCTGTCATTGTCAATATAGGCTCGGACCGGGAAGGGGATGGCATCGTCATTGGAGTCGCGAAGAAAGTTTTCTTTCACCTTGAGATAGGTCCCGGGGTCGTAATCCTCTTCATGATTTAACTCGTACAGAGTTACCACTACGCTAACCTGCCGATACGTATTTGCAACGGCCTCCATGTCACCGGTGCTGACCCTGAAAACGTCAAGGGCGACTCCATCTGGGCGGGTGTAGATGTCTGCGGAAAGAATATTGATTTCATGAGCCGCGAGTGCGCAGCAAATCTTTTCAAGGAGCAGGTTCCGATCTTCAGTAGCGACCGTTAACTCTGTATAACCCTGTTCTGGATACTCGAGCCACTGGACAGCAGCTTCGAAAGGAGTGTCGGGCCGCCTCTTTCTCCGATCCAGGGATTGCCAGATCGCACGAATGTGAGTCCCTACACTTAGAGCGTCACGGTAGCGGAAGTAGCGCTTGGGCATTCGTCCGAAGTGCTCGCGGATAATGTTCGCATAGCGTTCGTGCAGGTCCTTGCTGACTTTCTTCTTCAGGTTTTTCAGCTTCTCTCGAAACTCGGCATCATAGATCTCATACCCACGTTCAAGAACGGCACGCGCTGACCTATGGAGTTGCACAAGCAGGGACTCCTTCCATGACCCCCAGGCTTCCTCGTTTGTCCCCTTGGAGTCTGCGTAGGTGAAAAGCAGTAAAGCGTCTAAAAACCTCCTGTTTTTCATGAGTTCAGAAAACTCGGCAACGACATCCGGATCATCAATATTGCGCTTTGTCGCAAAGCGCCAGAGGGTCAGATGATGATCGACAAGGAACATGATCAGTTGGCGGCGGCCATGGCTGATCTTTAGTCGTCTGCACACCTTGTTCGCGAGGGTCTGCGAGCCATCGATGTGTTCACGCACATTTTCCGCTCGGCCCGAATCGTGAAGAAGAACAGCGAGGTAGAGCGCATATGGGTCCTCAATATCAATCAGGATGTGGCGATATCGCGCCACAGCTGGATCATCGGATTCCATGAGAGCATCGAGCTGGTCGACACATTGCAGAGTATGTTCATCCGCTGTGTAGCGATGAAAAAATTCGTGTTGAACAAGGCATTCAAGTGCGCCGAACTCGGGAAGATATCGGCCAAGAACTCCGCAACGATGCATTAATCGAAGGATCCGCGCGACCTGACCTTTTTTCTCCAGGATAGTCCGGAATGTCTGACGGTTTTCCTCGTTGTAATTGAAACGTCTGTCAATTCGGTGCCAATTGGCCTTGATCAGTTTTCGGAGTGCAGGAGAGGGCCTGAGGTGATGTTTCTGGCAATGCAGAAACAGGCGGAGGAGACGTCCTGGTTCTTGGCTGAAGACCTCCTCGGAGGTCGCAGAGAGACGACCGTTCTCAGCTGTAAATCCATCGAACTTTTTGGTGGCAGATCCTCGGAGGAAGGGGATTCGAAAAGGGAGTCTGAAAGGGCGGAGTACTGGAGTCTCGATCTCTGCGATCTCGAAGACGCTGGCGGTATGCTGGTGAATATCTCTAGCGTGGAGGTAGTAGTCCCTCATGAGAGCCTCAATTCTGCGGAGCTTGGTCTTATGTCGATAGTGAAACTCTTCTGTGATGATCCCCTGAAACCGGAGAGTAAGGATGTCAGTGCCTTTTCCTGTATGATAGTGAAGGCAATTGCGGACGCGGTGCAGAAAATCGAAGCCTTCCTTGAGTTCGGAACAGGCATTCACGCTCAGGGTGCCACGACGCTGGAGTTCGTCAAGATCGCGAGTATTAAAGAGCGCGTCGGAGATCCAGATCAGGTTGTGAAAATCCCGCATGCATCCTGGGCTTTCCTTTAAATTGGGCTCTTGGAGAAAAACCGTCGAAGAGAACTTGTGGTAACGAGTTTCGATATCGCTTTTTCTCTCCTCAAAAAACCGGAGGCGGTCTTTGATTATGCATTCCTGCCTGAACCTTTGGCTGAATTCCTTGGACAGTTCATCGTTACCACAGAGTAGGCGGTGGTCGAAGAGAGAGGTGCGGGTAATGGGATCCCTTCTTGCCTCTTTGAGGCACTCGTTGATGGAGCGGGAGGCGTGTCCTACTTTGAATCCGAGATCAAATAAGGGGTAGAGGATACTCTCAACGAGATTGCGTTCGTTTTGGCCAAGTCGGTGAGAGGGTTGGGGTAGGAGGAAAAGGACGTCTATATCAGAGGAGGGGTTGAGCAGGCCTCGGCCGTATCCTCCATTGGCCATGAGGCTGAGAGCAGGTGGAGTGGGGCTTTGCGAGCTCGCAGTCTGAAAAAGCGACCGAAGCAGGGTGTCAATGACTCCTGAGCGTAAAGCCGCTATTTCACATCCTCCACCTCCTTGGTCGTGAATGCGGCGAATGCGGGAGTTTTCATTTTTCAGATATCGCTTGTATACTTCAAGCCGTTCGCCTGCTGGCAAATTCGCAAGCTGATCCGGGCGGAGGGGATCAGGAACGGTTTCGGGATGCTCATCGGGCAACACGTGGTGAGTGTGCCGCAACAGACGTGAAATGGAAAGTTTCCGCGCAGATTTGAGGCGAGTTATCGAGAG
>DFWB01000228.1 GCA_002380675.1 Akkermansiaceae bacterium UBA4145 | reverse complement strand
TTGAAGTCGATATACTCTGGAGAAAGGTCACTGGTATAGATGGTGTAATCGGCCTTCCCAAGGTGAAGATCGACCGTAATGGTAAATTGATCCCGGGAGGCGATATCCCGCAGCGTCTTGAGCGGTGTTTTGGCCATCAGTCCTCCTTCGCACGCGACCTTGCCGTTGTAGGCAATGTCGATGAGCTCCTCCCGGATCCTCGCCCGGGAGTAGCCAATCGCATGAATAATGCGGCCCCAGTTAGGATCTCCACCATTCCATGAGGATTTTACGAGGGCGGATTTCGCAATGGCCTCGGCTACTTTCTTTGCATCGAGGTAGAGCGAGGCCCCCTGCACCTTGAGGGTGACGAACTTGCTCACGCGCTCTCCGTCGCGGACACAGGCCTTGGCCAGTTCCAGAAGGACATGATGCAGAGCTTCGCTGAATTCACGGCAGGCCTTGCTGCGTCGTGTGATGGGCTTTCCGCCCGCTTGTCCGTTGGCGAGGATGAGAACGGTATCGTTGGTGCTCATGTCGCCATCGATACAGATGCGATTGAAGGATCCTTCCACCGCCTCGAGGAGTGACTTTTGCAGACAGGCCTTGCTGATTGAGGCGTCCGTCGTCACGAAGCACAGCATCGTGGCCATGCTGGGGCAGATCATGCCGGCACCCTTGGCGCAGGCTCCGATCCGAATCTTTTTTCCCCCTACGGTGGCAGTGATGGCGATCTCCTTGACGGTGGTATCGCTCGTCATGATGGCCTCTGCGACCTGACGCCCGCCATCTCTGGTGAGTTGGGTGGGCAGGGTGTGCAACCCCTCCTCCATTCGCTGCATGGGAAGGGGAAGACCGATGACTCCGGTGGAGCAAACCCCAACCTCTCGTTGACGAATCCCCAGAGACGAGGCGACGGTCTTGGCCATCTGGCGCGCATCCGTGATTCCCGGAACTCCGGTGCAGGCATTCGCATTCCCGCTATTAGCTACCACGGCCCTCAGATCCATCGCCCGGAGGTGAGCCTGGGTCACCTTGACGGGTGCAGCCTTGACGCGATTAGTCGTGAAGGTCCCTGCGGAGACGCAGGGGTGGTCGGAATAGATGAGAGCAAGGTCATTGCGGGGATTGCCAACCTCCTTGATGCCACAGCTGACCGCTCCACCTTGGAAACCTTGGGGAGCGCAGACTCCTCCTTTTACCTTCTTAAAGGACATAGCGAAACCTTTCTGGGGTGATTCCTAGACCGTTGTCAGTCCCGTGGTGTCTGGCAGTCCGGTCATAAGATTGAAACTCTGGATCGCCTGACTGGCGGCACCCTTACCGAGATTGTCCTCGGTACTCAGAAGAATGAGGCGTCCAGTGCGTTCATCGAACTCCCAACCAACGTCAATAAAGTTTGTGCGAGTTACGTTCTTGGTGTCGGGCGATTTGCCCCGTCCCAGCAGGCGGACAAAGGAGCTGTGCTCGTAGGTGGCGTGGAGAGCCTGCTCTACTTCCTCAACAGTCCCCTGCAGGGTGGCCGTGGTCGTGGTGCAGATCCCGCTATTCACCGGAATCAGGTGAGGGATGAATGTCAGAGTGACGTTCTTCCCCGCCGCGAAGGAGAGCTCCTGTTCGATCTCGGAGAGATGCCGATGCTTCGGTAGCCCGTAGGCGCGCACGCTCTCATTACATTCGACATAGAGGAGAGAAAGGTCGGCCTTGCGACCCGCGCCACTGACACCGCTGAGAGAGTTGGCGACAATTGTGGTTGGATCCACCAGTCCCTGACGGAGCAGGGGAATCAGCGGAATGAGAATTGAGGTAGGGTAACAGCCGGGAGAGGCGACCAGTTGGGCGGTCGTGATTGCCTCGGCATAGACCTCCGGAAGTCCGTAAACCGCCGTCGTCAGGAGATCCGGTGCCGGGTGCGGCTCGCCATAAAATTCCTCGTAAACCGAGGCCTCCCTGAGGCGGAAGTCCGCACTGAGGTCGATAACCCGGATCTTTCTGGCCAGCAGCTCGGTCGCGTAGGCGGCGGCGGTCCCATGGGGCAGGGCAAGGAAGGCGACCTCGGCGCCGCTATCGGCGACGGCTTCCATGTCAGGTTCCATGAAAGGCAGTTCGCTGCCGGCAAGCCGGGCAAACCGGGGAAAAACCTCGTCGATACGTTTCCCGGCATTGGCCCGGGAAGTCGCCGCAGTGATCTGGGCACGAGGATGAGCCAGAAGAAGCCTGACGAGCTCCATTCCGGTATAGCCGCTCGCGCCGAGAATGGCTACCTTGGTGGTTTCCATGGTTACTGCTTTTGGATGGCAGGAAAATCGCGGCTTGCCAATGCTGAATAACACGGGTTACACACCGCGCGGCTTCTCACCCCACTTTCCATACCATCGTCGGGACGTAGCGCAGCATGGTAGCGCGCCTCACTGGGGGTGAGGAGGTCGCTGGTTCGAATCCAGTCGTCCCGACCATTTTACCAGCTTCAAAGAGGGTTGGTGCAGCGATGAACAACCTCGAAGAGGCAGTTCTTTGCGGAGGCCCAGACGGCTCGCTTCTGTCGATCAGTCCTTGTCTGAATCGTGGGGATTGTCGCGGTCCCGATACCTTTCCTCGTCGGGAATATCCTCCGGTGGGTCGTGGGGATCGAGGCGCTCGTCCTCGTCCGATCCGGATTCCGAGGGATCGGATTCCTCATGGAAATCAAATCCCTGCTGCTCTCCGGTCTCTGCTTCTGGTGGCGCAATAGCATCTGGCTCGGAGGATTCGTCCTCATCCCCGGTATGTCCGTCATCCCCGAACCCGAGGTCGCCCTCGGTGTGATGGTCTGCCCGGAAGGCGTCATCATCCGTGTGGTAATGCCCTTCGTCCGTGTCATGACCATCGTGATGCTCATCATGATACTCGTCGTGATGGTATGGATCGTGATCGTGGTGATACGGATCATGCTCCGAATCATTTCCGTCGTGGTGTCCGTCGTCCTCCTCATCCTCATCAGTGATTCCCTGTTCTTCCTTACGTCGGCGGATTTCCAGCATCCGTTCCAT
>DFWB01000018.1 GCA_002380675.1 Akkermansiaceae bacterium UBA4145 | reverse complement strand
CAACTGACACGGGAACCTCGACAACTCCCAACCATGCGAATCAACCCGGAGGTGAGAGACATCGACAACTTCCGCTTTGAGGATTTCATACTCGAAAACTATGATCCGCACCCTCACATCAAGGCGGAGGTTTCGGTATGACTCTTGCTGCCATTGTGGCCATGACTCCCGAACGGATTATCGGGCGTGACAATAGCCTTCCATGGCACTTTCCCGAGGATCTCAAGTTTTTCAAGAGAACCACCAGTGGTCATCCTGTGGTAATGGGTCGTAAGACGTTCGAGTCTATTGGCAGGCCGCTTCCGAACAGGCAGAACATTGTCATCACCCGCGACTCATCATGGTCTGCAGAGGGTGTGGAGACCATTCACTCCAAAGAAGAACTTGCTGAAATTGAACTCCAAAACCAGCGGGTGTTCATCATCGGAGGGGCAGAAATCTACTCCCTCTTTCTGGAGGATCTGAATGAACTGTTCGTGTCGTGGATCTACAAGTCCTACGAAGGCAACACAACCTTCCCCGAATTTGAAAATTTCTTTGGTGGATTCACTCTTGTAGAGAGCCACCCGGAATTTGAAGTTCGCCTCTATGCCCGGCCTCAGACTATTGGCCAAGAGTCAGGCGAACAAGATTGAGGGCAGACTGGCTGACCTGACGCTTGAACGCGGCGCGAGCCCAGGGATGAAACTGCTGGTAGACTTGGGTCTCTCTGCCTCTTTCAGCAAGTCCCAGAAATACAGTACCAACAGGCTTTTCCTCACTCCCACCAGCAGGTCCCGCGATCCCCGTCACCGCTACTGCAATATCAGCTTCACCCGCCTTGAGGGCGCCCTCTGCCATTTGCCGCGCCACCGGACTACTGACGGCACCATAGCTCCGCAGGGCATCCTGACTTACTCCCACAAGCTCCTGCTTGGCTTCATTGGCATAGGTCACGAATCCATACCGGAACACTTCCGAGGAGCCTGCTACATCGGTGATTCGTGATGAAATAAGGCCTCCGGTGCAACTTTCTGCGATCGCAAGTGTTCTGCCCCGCTTTGCGAGGAGCTCTACCACCACGTCCTCAAGGTTCGCGCCATCGTCGCTGACAAGCTCGTCCCCAAAGGTGCCCCGGACGATCTCCCCAGCCTCCCGGATAGAAGCGGCAGATCCCATTAACCGCAGGTCAACCTCTCCCGGCCTCGCGCAATATCCATGCTCAAGACCCGGAATTGCTTCCAGCATGTCATCGATACCCTGATGAAAATCACTCTCTCCAATACCAGCGAACTTGAGCTCTAGAAACTCCGGCACCTTCTCAATCCCGCTCAAAGCCTTCAATCGAGGAACGACCTCTGCCTCAAACATCGGATAAAGTTCTCGGGGTGGCCCAGGCAAAAGAAACACCGCACAATTGAAAGACCCACTCAGCCTCGGAGGCAGGTAAAGGCCCGGAGCCGTCCCATTAGGGTTATTCAGAATATCTGCTCCCACAGGCGCCTGCGCCTGCTTGCGATTCGCCTCCGCCATCACACGCTGACGCCTCGCAAAAAACTCTTCAATGGCACGCATAGCTGCCTCATCCTCGATCATCTCCAGTCCGAGCACCTCCGCAAGCGCCTCGCGGGTCAGATCGTCACTGGTTGGGCCCAGCCCTCCCGTCACGATGAGCGCTTCTCCATCCTCAAGCCCTATGCGCATGGCCCGACCCACGGCTTCACCATCAGGCACTGTAATCTGCCTCGAAACCCTGAGCCCTACTCGGAGGAGCCGCTGGCCAATCCATGCTCCATGGGTATTCTGCGTTGTTCCAAGGAGCAGCTCCGTTCCAGTAGTGAGCAATTCGATCTGCACGAAAGGGACAATCCCCTCGGGGATTCAAGTTTTCAAATTTAAATCTCCACGAAGCCGTAATCTCAGCTCTCTTCGCTGAATGAACTTTCCCACTGAACGGATGCAGCATCACCCCACAGATCTTCAAGTGCGTAAAGCTCCCGCATCTCGTGGTGCATGACATGCACCATGACATCAACATAATCAAGGACCACCCAGCGACTATCCACCCGACCTTCCGTGTAGAGCGGCTTAGCCTCGGTCCACCCGTGCACCTTGACTTCCACTTCCCGCAGGATCGCCTTGAGATGCGGCATTGAGCTTCCTGAGCAAACAACCATGAAATCCGTTAGCGAGGAAACTCCTCTCAGATCCAAAACCTTGATGTCCTCCGCGAGAATTTCCTCAGCGGCTTTTGCACATGCGACGGCAAGATTTTGTCCCTCGGCAGCCATTATTGTTCAGGTTAGGGAGTAAGGTTTAAAGGTGCGCCCTTGAGAAACTCAATACTGGAAAAAATCGCCCAAGGCTGACTGTGCTGGCTCATCCAGGGAGTAGATGTTTGAAAGCGAAACTCCCTGAGCGGGGTGAGGACTGGAGCATAACGGAGTCGAACCGATGACCTCTTCAATGCCATTGAAGCGCTCTACCAACTGAGCTAATGCCCCTTAATCAATCCTCGGGCCGGGAGGAATACGCGGGGACTCTCTCCGCATCAAGGCAATTTTCAGCTGGATTCCCCGACTTCATTGGTCCTCGGCGCTTTTGCGCACCAGATCCGCAAAGGCATCGGCCACTGGCTTAAGCCTCGCTCCATTCCACGGAGCATTGCTCTCCCCAAGGGCATCCGGGACCAGAGTCGCCAGATGACTTTCACCATCGCGGAGAACATCAACCACCGACTTCCCCTCACCTTGCTTCTGGTAAAGCTCCGAGGGGTAAAACATGAAGCGAACTGTTGGACCAAAATTCTCATCACGCAAATCCCGAGCAACCGCAAGAACCACAGCAATGGCCGCATCTCCCCCATCATAGGGAACGCAAGCCAGCACCACGCGCGATGGGGCTTTCCCGCCCACGAGGTCAACCCACACCGTAGGCCACTGATCCCCTTCATAAGAAAGGGCCTCACCCTGTTTGACCGAAAATCCGTAATTCTGAGGGCTCAAAGTTCCCTCGATCAGGGCGAGCGCCCGTCTCATATTCCTGCGTGCTTCCCGGGACTCCCAGCCCCGAGACCCGAGGACCTTGGAGAGTTTGTGGACGCTGTCCTCCAACTCCTCGACCTCCGCCGCAACAGAGGCCAGCGCAAGCCGCGGATCAACCGAATCATCCTGAGATTTTTTCCACCAGATCCACAGCGCAACCCCGGTTGAAAGCAAGAGAAACGCCGGAACCCCGACCATTGCAACCTTCCAGACAGGATTGGGCCTTGCTGGCTCTGCGGGGAGCCCATCACCGTATTCAGTCGCCATTGTTACGTTGTTCCAGCAGGTCTACCACCGCCCCGGCAGCAATCTCTGCAGCTGCTCCACTTCCAAGTCCTGCGGACACTTCCTGCAAGTCCGCTTCTATCTCTCCCCAGAGGTGAGGATCGGTCATAACTGCTTCCACAAAAGAAGAAACGTTTCCCACGTTTGCCTCATGCTGAATGAACTCATGGACAATCTCTCGTCCAGCGAGAATGTTGGCGAGGCCAAGGAAATCAATATCAATTAAGGCTCGTCCCAGCAGATAGGTCGGCCACGCCACCTTGTAGACCAGGCAATAAGGCAACCCGTAATAGGATGCCTCAAGAGTCGCCGTCCCACTAGTCACCACGCCACACCACGCTCGCTGCATCAATTCATGACTGCCCCCTTGCCTGATCACAAGGCGTAGGGGTTTCTGCGCGTGAGTATCCACGATCTCACGCATTTGATTCTCCAGAGCGCCCGAAGCGGCTGCGGTTTCAAACTTCCAGTCAGGAAAACGCTCCTGCAACTCAGCAACCACCTTCACCATGAGCGGAAAAATTCGCGAGATTTCATTCGCCCGGCTCCCGGGGAAAAGCGCAACCAGATTCTCTTCCCGTGGCTGGCTGATCCGATGCCTTTCCAGCTGCTCCACCATGGGATGCCCCATGCAGACTGCGGGCAGTCCAGCGCGCTGGAAGAGCTCTGCCTCGAATGGAAATAAACAAAGCATAAGGTCCAGGCATGTTGCCATGCCCCTGATCCGGCCTTTATTCCATGCCCAGACCTGCGGACTGATGTAGTAGATCCGTCGTACGGAGGGAACTTTCTCGGAGAGAGCTTTGGCCAGCCGCATGTTGAAACCTGGGTAGTCAACGAACACGACTGCATCCGGTCTGAGCTTTTCGATTTCGCGCTTGGTTTCCTCAAAGCGCTTTTTGAACCACCCGTAGCGCTTAAGCACCTCCCAGAGGCCCAAAACCGCGGCATCCTCAACCCAGTCTTTCATACCGGATCCCGCTAGATCCCTCATTCTGGGACCTCCCAACCCGCTGAATCTCCAATCGGGACGCTCTCTCTGCAGGGCCTTGATTAACTCGGCCCCACGGATGTCGCCGCTGTGCTCTCCAGCCACGAAATATAGCATCTGGGCCATCGTTGAGCTCAAACTAACCCGGTCTATCTCCCCGACAACTCTGAAATCCGCGACAATGGCTTGATTCAGCGGCGCTCACGCGATAGGGACACGGCTCCGCTGAACCATGGCCGCCAAACAAAAGCCAGAAGATACTGAATCCCCGTCCGCCCCAGGGCTGCCGGAGGGATCCGACCCTGCCATTCCCCTTGGCGAGATCGACCAAGGGCCCTCTGCCGTCGATCGGTTCATGGAGGCGCATCAGACAAAGTTACTCATCGGTCTTGCTCTTCTGGTCATTGGGGCAGGAGTCATGATCGTCATGTCCGGGCTGGAGGAGATCGAGGAAACCCAAGCAGGAGAGGCCCTCGTTGCCGCCAAAAATCCCGATGACTTCAGGAACTTGATTAATGAATTTCCGGGGACGGCGGCTGAAGGAACAGCTAACCTACAATTAGCTCGGGCGCTGTGGGACGAGGGCACGCGCGAAAAGCGCGAAGATGCCAAAGACATTTTGACTCAATTCATCAAGAGGACTCCGGCTCACCCAGCTCAACCAGCAGCTGAAATGACGCTTGCCTCATTTCTCAGGGAAGAGGGGGAACAAGAGAGGGCGGATGAAATGCTCCTTGATCTGGCGAAAAACTCGGAAGCCAAATATCTTGCCCCACTCGCTCTTTTGAGAGCTAGCGCTTCGCAGGAAAAATCAGGAGATATTGAAGGAGCCCGAGACTCCCTTGAGCTAGCCTCAGACCCATCACTGAGCGGTAGCTTCCTATCCCAGAGAATGGTGGAGTCCCGCCTCGAGACTGTCGGAATTGTTCCACCGGTGACCATTCCACGCCCGAAGCCTCCGCCGCCCAAGATTAACGTCCCCCTCTTGGCTCCCGACGCTCCCGATAGCCTGAATACCCCAAGCGGGGCTGCTCCAGAACCAACCCCGGAACCCGCTCCGGAACCAACTCCA
>DFWB01000166.1 GCA_002380675.1 Akkermansiaceae bacterium UBA4145 | reverse complement strand
GGAGGGGTTCGACCCCAGCATATTTGAAAGTCCTGCAGCCTGGTGGACTGCAACGATTTTCCGGATGTTGCGGGCGGTGATCGTAGTTTCCCTGGTAGAGGAATTGCTGTGGAGAGGGTTTCTGATGCGATTTCTGCTCAATCCGGATGGAGATTACTGGGCGAAGCCCTTTGGGGTTGCATCATGGAGAAGCTACCTCGTGGTGACAGTCCTTGTTGTGTTTATTCATGGACCGGCTGACTGGGCGGCAGCCTTTGTGTGGGGGAACTTGATGTATGGGTGTGCCGTGTGGACGAGAAGTCTTGGTGCCTGTGTGGTGATGCATGCGGTGGCGAATTTTCTTCTGGGATGGTATGCCCTCTCGTTCGGCAAGTATGGCCTCTGGTAGGTGCCGGGTGAAGCCAGCGTTAAATCGCGGTTTTCAAGTCCCCTCAGGGGTGCCATATTAGAGCACCCGTCATTGAAGCAATCAAAGAGCGGCACTATAGATGAAGATCGGACTGGCGCAGATCAACAGCACGGTGGGCGATTTCCCGGCGAACGCAAAACGCATTGTCAGTGCCTACCGAGAGGCTCTCGATCAGGGAGCAGAACTTGTTCTCGTGCCAGAGATGGCTCTGGTGGGTTATCCGCCAAGGGATTTGGTCTTTAAGTCCGGATTTGTGGATAAGTGCCTGCAGGCATTGGATTATTTGAAGGGAGAGATCGGAGAGGTCCCGCTGGTGGTGGGCTACGTGGATCACAATCAGAGGCATGGCCCCGGTAAGCCGTTTCGCAACGCAGCGGCTTTTCTGGTGAATGGCGAGATCAGAGCCAGCGTCTTTAAGACTCTTCTGCCGACTTATGATATCTTTGACGAGCGGCGCTATTTTGAGCCATCCGAGCAATGCCAGCCCGTAGAGTGGAACGGACGCAGGATCGGAATCACGATTTGTGAAGATGTCTGGACTGAAGACTTTCTCCATCGTCCGCTCTACAAGCGGGATCCTGTCAGTGAACTCAGGGAAATGGATGTGGAAGTTATCCTGAATCTGAGCGCGTCTCCTTATCACTTGGGGAAGGGGGAGGTCCGGCGTGAATTGCTTGGTGACTTGGCTAAAAAGTCAGGGTTGCCGTTCGTGTATTGCAATTCCGTGGGAGGAAATGACCAGCTGATATTTGACGGGGGCTCTCTCGTGATGAGCTCTGAAGGGGTGCCTTTGATGGAAATGGCCCCCTTTGATGAAGAGGTAGCGGTTGCCGAGCTGTTCACCGAGTCTCCCTCAAGGTCTGCAGTTCGGCCGATCCGGAAGAGCCTGCATCCGGATGAGGAGGTGTTCCGGGCGCTTGTACTCGGGGTAAGAGATTATATTCACAAGTGCGGATTTGAGACGGCCTGCATCGGGTTGAGCGGAGGGATCGACTCTGCCCTTACAGCAGCAGTGGCAGTCGAAGCAATCGGTGCCGACAATGTTTTGGGAATCACAATGCCGAGTCCTTATTCGTCTCAGGGCAGCGTCGATGACTCAGTCTCTCTCGCCGCGAACCTTGGCATTCGCTGTGAGACAGTTGCTATTGAAGAGCCGTTTGAGGCGGTCAGGGGAGCTTTGGCACCTATTTTCAGGGGCCTCCCGGAGGATGTTACGGAAGAAAACATGCAAGCAAGGATCCGAGGGCTTTACCTGATGTCGCTCTCAAACAAGTTTAACCATCTGCTGCTGACCACGGGCAATAAGAGCGAGCTCGCGGTAGGATACTGTACGATCTACGGGGATATGTGTGGAGGTCTTGCTGTAATCAGTGACCTTCCAAAGACGCGGGTATTCAGTGTCTCCCGCTGGCTGAACAGGGATCGGGAGATTATTCCCTGGAATACAATTCAAAAGCCTCCCAGTGCAGAGCTTCGGCCGGACCAGAAGGACCAGGATACCCTTCCGGCTTACGAGGTTCTCGATGAGATTCTCGAGTTATACGTGGAAAAGCAGCTTTCGCCGGAGGAGATCACTGAGAATCATGGGTTTGAGGAGAAAATTGTGCTGTGGGTTCAGCGTCAGGTTGACCTCAATGAGTGGAAAAGACATCAGGCTGCTCCGGGTCTGAGGGTAACTTCTAAGGCTTTTGGGATTGGAAGGAGGATCCCTATCGTCCAAAGATTCGGGAGGTGAGCAGCGATTCAGGTCAGGAGCAGCTAAGCTACGAGGACGCCATGAGGGTTCTCGGCTATGAGCCCGGAGCAATTGTTTCGCCCCATCTTCCGATATTCAGAAAGGTCGCCAGCAAACTGGAGGCTCTTGTGAAGACGACCAAGGATGAGCACCTGCGCGAAAGTTTTAGGGATGAACTGAACCGATTGAATGAGGCTCTCCTAGTGGTCGGAGCCGAGCGTGCTCGCGAGCCATCCTTAAGAGGTCAGGGGATGGGACTCAGGCTTGTTCTTGCTCTGCTTGTGGTCGCGATTCTGGTTTCTGCCGCTTGGTATGGCAACAGGAGGATCGAGGAGGGAGGGTATTTGCGCGACCGGGAGGGTATCGCGAAACTAGAGGCGATGGCTCGTCTTGCCGAGGAGAGCAGGGACTGGAGCGGAGCGGAGGAAGTGTATGCAGAATTGAATAAGCTCATTCCTGATTCAGCAAGGGTCCGGGAGGGGCTTGCGCGGGTCGTCGATGGCCGGGCAGAGGCCCGCAGGCAGAAACTGGGGTTTCTGGTGGGATCGATTCGGGCTGCTGTAGAAGGTCGGAGCTGGGAGGAGGCGGAGCGATTGCTTGGAGATCTTCGGGAGATGGAAGTCAGTCATCCTGAGATTGGAAGTTTTATCAAAGTGATTCAGGCCGGGAGAGTGAGTGACCGAATTGCGGGGTTGCTGGAGCAGGCAGAAGAGGCTCTCAAGGAGGAGCAGTGGGTGGCACTGGGAGATTATGCCGCCAAGCTGGAAGCGATCGCCCCTGGGCACAAACAACTTACCCGATTCAAGACCGCGACAGAGCAGGGGATGAAAGTTCTTGAGGAGCGGCGGGTCCGGGCTCGGGAGTTGTATGATAAGGCTCTTGCCCTGGATAAGGGGGAGTTTTCGGACCCTGCCCTCGAAACCTTGCGGGAAGCGATTCGATTGGATAATCAGAAGGATTATCAGGATCTTTACAATAAGATGTCAGCCTATACGCGGCTTCTTAAGGTGCCGGGAGATTATTCGACCATTACCGAGGCGCTTGCTGCTGCCCGGTCCAACGACAAGATCCGGCTTGGCGAAGGGGTTTTTAACGAACCGCTGTCTTTGAACATCAAGGTGGACCTTGAAGGCGCTGGGATAGGTAAGTCGATCATACAATGTGAGGCAGAGAAAGCCAGTGTGCTGCTCTCTACTAAGCAGGCGAGCGGTAGCAGGGTAGCGGCTCTTACGCTCCGACAGACGGGTATCTCTCTTGCGGCGGAGCGCTACCCGGTGGCCCTCGCGGATGGAGGTGAACTTGTTCTGGAAGATTGCCTGATAGAAGGGGGAGCGGGTCATGGAGTAGCCGTTATTAATGGCGGCTCGGCGCGTCTTCGCAGTGTCGAAGTTCTGAAATGCGGCTGGGATGGACTTGCAGTAAA
>DFWB01000213.1 GCA_002380675.1 Akkermansiaceae bacterium UBA4145 | reverse complement strand
TGACTGGCCGAGTTGGCGAGGTGCCCGGCGGGACGGACACTCGCCAGACACGACCTCGATGGCTAAATGGCCTGATGGTGGTCCTGAACTCGTGTGGACCTTTGAGGATTGCGGTAAGGGCTACAGTTGCCCCGCAGTGGTTGGCAACCGCCTCTATTTCACCGGCAGCCGAAAAGGAAAGGCTGAGGTCATCTGTATTGATGCCGGAACTGGCGAGGAGGTCTGGGCCAGCACCATCGGAACCGATCCCGAGGAAGGATATAATACAAGATGGGGCGCAGGAACGCGCGGGGCAGCCACCGTTGATGACGGCATGGTCTACGCCATGAATGCCAATGGAGATGTCAGCTGCATGACTTCAGACAAGGGTGAAAAAAAATGGAGTGTCAGTCTCGTCGATGACTTCGGAGGGAAAATCCCAGGCTGGGGGTACTCGGAATCTCCTCTGATTGATGGCGATAAGCTCATCGTCACCCCAGGAGGCGAAAAAGGGGCTATCATCGCTCTGGATAAGAAGACGGGTAAGACAATTTGGCAAAGCAGCGACCTGACAGATCCGGCCCAGTATTCTTCCGTGATAGTTGCAGAAGTGAATGGAAAAAGGCAATACATCCAACTCTTCATGAAAAAACTGGCCGGAGTGTCAGCTGATACTGGAGACCTACTCTGGAGCACAAAATGGCCTGGGCGGACTGCTGTTATCCCCACCCCCATCTATTCGGAGGGCCATGTCTACATCAGTTCCGGCTATGGAGTGGGCAGCAAACTTGTCGATATCAGCGGCAAGGAAGCTAAGGACGTGTGGTCTAACAAGGTCATGAAGAACCATCATGGCGGAGTGATCAAGGTAGGAGAGCATGTCTACGGATTTTCGGACGGCCCCGGACTGGTCTGTCAAAACTTCAAGACCGGAGAGCAGGTTTGGAGCGAGCGGGGCGAAGGCAAGAGCAAGGGCGCCGTACACTATGTGGACGGCATGCTGGTATGCATCGATGAATCAGAAGGTTCATGCTTCCTCGCCAAGGCCTCTCCTGATGGCTTCGAAGAGCTTGGTCGGTTTCCCATGCCCCGGAAGACCAAGTTAAGAGAAGGCACCAGCGGAAAGATCTGGACGCACCCCGTGGTCGTAAACGGGAAACTTTATCTCCGAGACCAGGACCTTGTCTTCTGTTTTGATGTGAAAGGCTAATCCCTCCCGAGCAGCGGGAGTAGGAGCGCCCCTTCCAGACAGGCTCAAATCCCTCGAAACGGGAGCGATATACCGCAGCAACATAGCAAAGCAGCACAAGCCTCCGCTGGAAAAAACCGGGAGACTTGTCTTTGCGCCTCGGGTCAGGCTACTCTCCCCTACTTAACGAGGTCTCCGTGCCAAAGCTCTCCCCGAATCCACCATCCTGGCTGCGCACCATTCTGATCGCTCTCACCATGGGCTTTGGTGCAGTGCTAATTCTGTTTCCCGCTTGGATTCCTGACGAGAAGAGTGTCCCCATGGAAGACAGCGTAGTCGAAACGCTGCAATCCGCGTTGCTCGCCTTCTCTGCAGCACTCCTGTTCGCCACCGCTCCTCACGCTGGACCTTTCCGGGCGGTCTACCGCTCATTGGGATTTCTGACGGTCGCGTTCCTTATCGCCGAAATCGGAGGAGCTATCGATGACAACATCCAACCTCTCAAACACGAGTACCTTCTGATCCCGATACTTGTCTGGACTGGACTGACATTGTTCCGCCGGAGAAGGGAAACCCTGCACTTTATCGGATTCGCCTCCCGCCACCCTGCTTCTGGATTTATCCTCGCGGCCCTGATCCTGAACTACGCCTTCTCGCGAGTCTTTGGGTCACAAGCATTCTGGCAGGCGTCCCTGAGAGAGGAATACAACCCGGACATTCCCCCGACTTGCAGAGGATACCTCGAATTGCTGGCTTGTTATTTCATCCTGCTTGGCACGATCGGTTACTGCCTGCCTCTCATTCGGCGTCGGTATCGCATGTTCACTGAGCCATGATGGCGAAGATGAAGACGAAACCCCTCAAAAGAGTTCAGTGGAGGGTCGAATACGCCGCCTTTCTCGTCGTCGAACGCCTGGTCAGCCTGTTCTCAATGGAATCTCTCTGGCGCATCGGAGCCAGTCTTTCGTGTTTGGCGTATCTCTTTCGCTCTCGATGGCCTATCGTCCGCAACAACCTGCGAACCGTGCTGGGACCCGAAACCAGCGAAGGCGAAATCGCTTCGCTCTCGCGTGAAGTCTTCCGCCATACCACCGCCAATTTCCTGACTGCTCTCAAGGGAGGCCAGCTATCCTCCACCCTCGTCCAAGCAGCGATCATTCCCACGGACTTCGAGATTCTTGAGCGTGCCATCGAAAAGGGAAAGGGAGTGATCCTCGTTTCTCCGCATATGGGAAATTTTGAACTTCTCACGCAAGGACTGGGGGCATCTCACCCGGACCTGAATGTCGCTGCGATCTACCGCCCTCTCAATAACGTTCACCTTGATCCTCTGATTCGAAAAAGAAGATCCAATCACCAAATGAGGATGTTCTCCAAGTTCACATCCTATCAGGCCCCTATCAAATTCGTTCGCAATAAGGGAATTCTTGGGATTATCGCCGACCAGAGGGCCGGGCGATCGGGCACTATTGTTCCTTTCTTTGGCCGCCTCATGTCCATGTCGCCCTTGCCGGCCTTCATCCATAAGCATACTGGCGCTCCTGTAGTCGGCATTTCCATGAAAACCGTATCACCTGGCAAGTGGGAGGTCAGATTCCACGAACCTGAAATCAGAGATGGAGAGGAGTTGTCTACTGCACACATCGCCGCCCTCCTCGAAAAAGCGACCCGCCAGTCCCTCGTAGATGTCTTCTGGATGCACGACCTCTGGCGTCTGGACAAGAGGCGCCCTTTTGAAATTTCCGGCAAAAAGGGGCCCCTCCGTCTCAGGCGGCAACCGGAAACCAGCCTTCGACCCTTCCCCGTCCTGGTCAGGATTCCAGACAATCCCCCTGATTTTCAGCAGACGCTTCCCGCTCTCAAGGCAATGAGCACTTCTCGACCGGACTTTGAGCTTCATCTCCTTGGGCGAGAACAGGTGCGTCAGGAGGCGTGGGTCTCAGAGTTACCTCATACATTTCACAGGATTGAGGACCACGCTCTTCCACCAAATCTGCCGTTGGCTCTCATCCTGACCGATGATGAGCGGGCAGCTCGCGAGCTTGGACATCTCTACGAGGGTCCTGTATACAGCCTTCCCGGCACCATGCAGTCAGGCGACAACTGGCGACCGGTGACCCTTACCTCAAAGCTCCTTCCTGAGGATCGCTGGATGGAAGTGGCCCGAAAGCTTGGAATGCATGAGCCCCCCCTCCGCGAGACTTACCTTTAGAATTTAGGCTGCGGCTCACCAGAGCGCATGACCAAAGCCCTCTCTGGAATCCTATTCCACCATCTGCCTTCGTCTCAGCTCTTGGTAGAGATTACAGCTTTTCTCAAGCTCTTCATTAGTCCCATCCCCAATAATCTGACCACTTTCGAAAACAAGAATCCGGTCCACGACACTCAAGGTGCTGAAGCGATGAGCGATGATAAAAACTGTTCGATCCTGAGCCAGTTCAACCACGGCCTGCTGGATGAGCGCTTCATTTTCAGAATCAAGCGCAGAGGCAGCCTCATCAAGCACAAGAATCGGAGCCTTCCGCAGAAAGGCTCGGGCAAGAGCTAATCTCTGCCGCTGCCCACCGGAAAGGCGTGTTCCTTTCTCACCGATGACTGTCTCGTAACCATTTTCCATGGCGGTGATAAAGTCGTGAGCACGGGCTTGACCCGCCGCCTTGTAGACCTCCTCGTCCGTGGCATCAGGGCGCCCCACCAGAATATTATCTCTTACAGAGGCATTGAAGAGCAATGGCTCCTGTGGAACGAAGGAAATAGCATCGCGAAGTTCCTCCTGTCGCAGGGTCCGAAGGTCATGACCATCAATAGAGACCACTCCCTCGGTAGGATCATAAAAACGAAGGAGGAGGTTGATGAAGGAGGTCTTTCCTGCCCCGCTTGGCCCTACAATCCCCATGACTTCTCCCGGTCTGGCTTTGACTGTCACTTTCTTCAGGACCAGATCCTCTGCGTAAGCGAAGGACACCTCGTCAAACGCGATTTCGCCATTTACCTTGCCCAATTCGACAGGAACTTTCGGATCAAGAACCTCTGGATCCATCTTCGAAATTTCCTCCAGTCGATCAAGGGACGCCTCCATGCTTTTCAAGTGCGTCGTGATTTTCCCAAGCTTCTTTACTGGCTCATAGCAGAAATACAGAGCACCAAGTAGAGGCACCATTTGCTGTATACCCACTGAATTTCTCCCGGCGTACACAATCACGATGGCAACGCTGATCGTGGCAACGAACTCTACCAAGGGAGCCACGGAGCGCTCGTATTTGAGCACCTTAAGCTGCCACTTCATCAAATCCCGGACTCTCCTTCTCATTCCCCTTACCTGACCCTCCTGAAGGTTGAATGCGCGTATCTCTCTCGGCGCTTGAATACTATCTGTCACATAGGCGGAAACATCACCCACCTGGGCTTGGAGCTTTTTTGCGCGCACCTTTAACTTGCCAGCCAACCACCTGATCGGAAAGACACAGGCCGGCGCGCTGACAAGGAATGCGAGAATGAAGACGAACTGACTATTCTGGAGAGAGAGGTAGACAATAACTCCGGCAGCCCCAATGAGGGTAAAGGGCTGTTTGATGATATCATTCGTCACCGTAACAATGCCCGCCCTTAGCACCTCGGTATCGGTGATAAGTCTACTGACGGTATCCCCACTTCGTCGCTGCTCGAAAAAAGAGAGGGACAGTTTCTGGAGGTGCGCAAAGGTATCCGTCCGCAGCCCCTCGAGAACTCGTTGACCGCAGTAGGCCATCCCATACATATTCGCAAATTCCGAAGCGCACCGGATTCCCATACCCCCCACCATGATTACCCCAATGAGGACCAGATCTCCGTATGGCACCGGGTCAGGACCCTCTACCCACATCCTCGGGAGCACCTCCTTCAGAATCAGAGGAATCCCCGCGCCGCTTGCTACTCCATAGATGAGACCTGCAATCAGCGCACCGATGAACTGCCAGCGCACCGGTCGCAGATAGCGTGTATAGGGCCGAAGGCGCTTAAGCACGTCGCTGAAGAGTTAGAGGCAGAGAAAGAAATGCGCAAGCTTTTGGAGAAGCTTCATGCGTCAACGCAGCTCATATCCAAGCACGCTAAGTCCGTAAATCACAGCTGTTTCCACTCTCAGGACACGGGAACCAAAACTTACTGGGCGAAGGCCACTTCCTATCGCTCGCTCAGTCTCTGAGGGGGAAAAGTCTCCCTCCGG
>DFWB01000256.1 GCA_002380675.1 Akkermansiaceae bacterium UBA4145 | reverse complement strand
AGGTCGTTGAGTGAAATCGGGCCCGATTTCTCCAGCAAGCTCAGGATGGTATGCTGCCGCGGCGCCCGCCGTGAAAGTTTGTCGAGGGCCTCTGGATCAGGCATTTCAACGAGTGTCGCGACAAGGTGTGTCTTGGCAGAGTGGGTTTCCTGACGCACGGCCCCCGGGAGCATGGAACGCATGATCTGCTCAAGCGGCGTTCCGTAATAGCCTGCCATCCATCGAGCGAGTTGGATCAGCTTCTCCGTTACGACAGGCTCAGGATCGATCAGCGAGGTTACAGGCTTGAGCTCAAAAGCAGAGCTTTGCGCTGAACCAATGTCTAGGATCGTCCCGGTAGCAGAAGTATTGCGGAGAGGGACTTTTACCCTGCAGCCGGGGCGGGCAGAGACCCCCTTCGGAAGCGCATAATCAAAAATGAGCTCCGACGGTCCATCGATCAAGACTTTGACAGCGCCCGGCATAGTGCAACGATATGCATAAACTCCGGGCTATCCAACGTTGCAGATTAACTCAAGTTGTAGTCAAAAATGACCGTTAGCCGGCCGGACTGTGGATAGCCTGCCTGTCAGGCTGTGGCAGCTTTTGTCGGCAGATATGGAAGGATCTTCTCCAATGCGGACTCTGCGGTGATTCCGTGCTTTTCGCGAAGAATATCCACCTTGCCGTGTTCGACAAACTCGTCAGGCCAGCCCACCCGTTCAACAGGAGTGTCGATTCCTGCATCATGTAAAAGCTCAATGATGGATGCGCCAAATCCATTCTTCAGGACGTGGTCCTCAAATGTGCAGATCACTTTGCAACGTTTAGCTACTTCAAGGATCAAATCTTCGTCGAGAGGTTTGATGAAGCGGGGGTTGACCAAGGCTACGGAGTGACCCTGCTTTTCAAGTTCCTCAGCGGCCTCTACAGCAAGGTCGTGAACAAACCCGAGGCCGATGAGTGCAACATCATTGCCGTCTTTGATAAGCTCTCCCTTGCCGATCTCAAGAAGGCGTGGACTCTCTTTTGGTTGGGCTCCGGTTCCCACTCCCCGCGGATATCGGACTGCGATTGGGCCCTCTTCATATTGTGCCATCGTCCAGAGCATATCCGCAAACTCATCCTCATCGATTGGTTGCATATGCACAATGTTCGGAATGTGCCTCAGGTAGCCAATGTCAAACAGGCCGTGATGAGTGGGACCATCGTCCCCGGAGAGTCCCCCCCTGTCCATGCAAAGGCGGACAGGAAGCCCTTGCAGCGCCATATCATGAATAATCATGTCGTAGGCCCGCTGCATAAAGGTGGAATAGATTGCCAGAAAGGGTTTCAGTCCCTGAGTCGCGAGGCCACATGCAAACAGGGCAGCATGCTCCTCTGCGATGCCGACATCGAAGTAGCGAGCTGGAATCTCTTCCTTGAAAATTTCAAGTTTGGTTCCACCGGGCATCGCTGCTGTAACCGCAACGATTTTATCGTCTTCCTTTGCAAGATTGGTCACGGTTCTCCCGAAAACCTCAGAGTAGGTGGGGTTTCCGCCGCTGCTGGTCGATCCATCGACAACGTTGTAGGGGCCAAGTCCGTGGAACTTGCCTGGCTTTTCAAGCGCCGGTCTGTAGCCGCGGCCTTTTTCGGTAATGATGTGAAGGATAACAGGTTCTTCCTGCTCTTTGAGATATTCAAAGGTCCTGACCAGAAGGGGGAGGTTGTGGCCGTCAATGGGACCAAAATAGCGGACGCCAAATTTTTCGAATAGGACGTTGGGGAAAAGGAGGTTTTTCGCACTACGCTCGATCTTTTTAGCGAGGCGGCGCACGCCCTGTCCTCCTACTCGTTCAACAAACTCCGCTGCCTTTTGTCGAACGTCAGAGTAGGCCTTGTTTGTCTGCAGGGCGTTGAAGTATTTAGCGATGGCTCCCACATTCTTGTCGATAGACCATTCATTATCATTCAGTACGACGATGAAGCGCTTGGTCGTCTCTGCGATATTATTGAGCGCCTCAAGGGTCGGCCCACAGGTGAATGCGGCATCGCCTGCTATCGCAACTACATGCTCATCGTCTCCCTTGAGGTCTCTAGCCGCCGCCATTCCAAGGGCTGCGGACAAGGCAGTGCCAGCGTGACCAGCTCCGTAGCAATCATGGTCCGATTCGGTACGAAGCAGAAACCCATTGAGGCCTTCGTATTGTCGGATGGAATCAATTTGGCCAGCTCTGCCGGTCAACATTTTGTGAACATAACCCTGGTGGGATACGTCCATCACAAATCGGTCAACAGGCGTATTGAAAACTTTGTGGAGGGCGATAGTGAGCTCCACTACCCCGAGATTGGGCCCAAGATGGCCTCCAGTCCGGGCCAACGTCCGAATCAGGGTGTCTCGAATTTCGACCGCGAGCTGTTCAAGTTGCTCGTCGTCGAGAACCTTAACGTCGTCCGGACTTTGGAGCCCCGATAGAAGGCTCGTATCGGAATGGAGCTGAGGGTTAGAGGAGTCGGATGTCATCTTCAAGAGATTCGGCGGTTGGGCCGCTACTTGCCGGGGCATCCTCAACTTCTTCCGAGTTGGGTGCGAGGTTCTTTTCTTCGGAGTTTGCTACTTCGATCAACTCTATCCGCTGTTTTGCAGCCGCAAGCACTTTTTCACAGTGCTGAAGGAGTCCTGCACCCTTTTCGTAGTGGGCAACCAGTTCCTCAAGAGGGAGCTGATCTCCTTCCATGGCCTCTACGAGGCTCTCCAGTTCTTCCATGGCTTCTTCGAAGGTGCGAACCTCCGATCTTGCTGCCTTCTTTTTAGCCGCCATTATCGTGTCATTAGGGAGTGGTTTGATTGCCGGATACCGACCAGAAGACCAGAAGGCTATCCACGAATCGAACAGGATTGGGATACCGCGTGAGGATTGTCCTGAGTTCAGGATCAAGTTTGGCCAAAGTTCCCGGTCCGCTTCTGGCTGAGACCGACGCCCAGCCGTCGAGGACCAGAGGCGCCCATTCTTCATACTCGTTGTAGACCCCTGGCAATACTCTGCTGCTGTGGGAGTAGGGTGAGATCAGGAGTCCAGCAAACGGGCTGTCCTGAGTCGCCGAGAGCGCTTCCAGTTCCTTGAATACGCTAAGACGGTTGGGTAACCAAAGAGCAGTTCGGTCAGCATACCAGGCCACTGCCCAAGGTTGATCGGTCACGACGATTTCGTCCTCCCGAACCTGCGGGGCGAGTCCTGTATTCAAAGCGGCTGGGTAATATGGTGGCCAGTGTGGAGGAACGGTGCCAGTTCGACCCACTTCTCTGACTTGTCGGGGAAGATCGAGGACCATGGGGCCACCGCTGATCAGAATAACCGCTACAAAGTGCGCATTTCGCAGAGGCGGAATCTGTGAAACGATCTGTAGTCGACTCCAAAGAATCGCGACAACTGCGAGGCCGTAGCCTGCAAACAGAGGCGCGAACAAAATATGGAGTTGGTTAGGGTCCGTGCTAGCTCCTTCCTTCAAGCCGAAGATCGCCATGCCAACCGACCCAAAGAGCCACATCAGGAGAAGACACCATCGAAAGTTTGCGATGGATTTTCGTTTGAACGGATGCAGCAAAGCGATGAAGAAAAGAGGAGCGGTAATTAGCGATCCTAGGTTTGTGAAGAGGTTGCCAGCTTGCAGGATCGTGGTTCTGACGATTTTAAAAGGAAGGTTCTGCAGGGGGAGATAGGCATCCTGCAGGTTATAGGTCCGCATGACCGAGTCTTCGCTGCCTCCTAATCCATTAAATACAGCGAGGATGGCTGTTCCTCCCATGCTGCCGCTATATTGCTTGTTTTTCAGCAGTGGGAAGATCGCTAGGAGAAGAACTACAGCAAGGGCAGCAAGTCCAATTGCACCCCTTGGGCGCAGGAAAAACCCCGCGTATATGGCGAAACCAAGAACAATCCAGATCGCGAGCCAGTGTGTAAGAGCAAGAAGGCCGAGGAACGCAGCAGCAAGGAGAGCGGGGATCAGAGCTATCCGACCCTCGGATGTTGACTCAATCGCCTTGTATGCAAAAAGGCAGGCGCAGGAGAACAGCAGAAGCATGAACATCTGAGGGAGACCCGTCTGAGAGAATTTCCAGTTGAGATCACAAAGGAGCATGAGCAGCGCGACGACGCCACCAATCTTGGGATCGAAAATTCTAGAAATCAGAAGGTAATTCACCCCGATTGCCATCAGGAAACAGATTACCGCCGTAGCTGCCACAACCCGGTCTAACTTATAAACCGTATCAGTTTCAGTCATGCGCCACTTATCGGCATCATCACCACCGACAAGTTTGAGAGCCCAGCTAAGCAGGATCGGATGCAAGGGAGCATGGTAAGTGTCACGGTTGGCATTTTTTATGATTGGGGCACCTTCCCGTATTTCTCCATTCTGCCACACTGAGACGGGGCGCAGGACCTTCGTTGTGAAACTCTTATCCCTTGCGATTTCTCTGGCAATTTGCGCCTGGTCCATTCCCTTGGGAGAGTCCAATCCCCGGAACGTGACAAGAAGGTAAAGGAGCGAAAGACCGATCAGCAGGATGAAGAAAACAACGCGCCGGATAATGATTCCAGCTTGGATTGAGCTTGAAGGGTCTGCGGCACTCATAATGAGAATCTGGAGTCAGTTTGCCCCCTGGGGGCTCGAGATTTCTTTCAATTTGCGTTGGAGAGTCCGGCGGCTGATACCCAGGAGATCGGCTGCCTTGGTGCGGTTTCCATCCGTGTAGCGGAGGGCGCTCCGGATCGTGGCCATTTCGATGTCATGCAAGTTAAATTCGCCTCCCGGCGCAAGGTCCTTTTCCGCGTTGGAGGGGAGATTCCCCGGTTCTATTGTAGTAGTGGGAGCCCTGAGGCCGAGAAAGGAGGGAAGATGTCGCTCCTCGATGGTTTCTTCATTGGACATCACCACTCCATGTTCGATGGCAGTTCGTAGTTCACGCACGTTTCCGGGCCAAGAATAGAGCCGTAGGAGATTGAGTGCGCCATCGCTCAGGGGTTTGAGAGAGCGTCCGTTTTCCTTGGCGAATTCGCGGAGAAAGGAGTTCGCAAGCAGGATAATATCCTCTGCCCGGTCGCGGAGGGGAGGCATCTGAACGGCTACTACGTTCAGACGAAAGAAAAGATCCTCCCTGAACCTTCCCATTGTGGCCATCTCCCGAAGGTTTCGGTTCGTGGCCGCGACAACCCGGACATCAACTTTGATCGGTTCATTAGAACCTACTCTTTCGATCGTTCTCTCGGAGAGGGCTCGCAGGAGTTTTACCTGGGTGGCGGCATCGATTTCCCCAACTTCGTCCAGGAACAGAGTCCCTCCATCTGCTTGCTCAAAGCGTCCGATTCTCCGCTGGTGCGCATTGGTAAAGGCTCCTTTTTCATGTCCGAATAGTTCGGACTCGAGGAGCTGCGGAGAGAGCGCAGCGCAATTCACGATGACCATTTTGTCGGCCGGCCGACCACTCAGATCGTGCAGTGCGTGCGCGACAAGCTCCTTACCTGTTCCGGATTCGCCTTCAATAAGAACAGTTGCCCGCGTTGGTGCAATCTGGGTAACCATTTCTCCGATTTTAGTGATGGCCGGCGATTTCCCTATGATGCGATCGAGGCCTGCACTTCGGATTTCGGCTTTTTTCTGAAGGGCATAATTCTCGGTTGTAAGACGACGGTTCTCGCTCTCGATTTCCCTCCCTCGAGCTGCGCGGCTCACAAGGAGTTCAACCTCCTCGAGATTCAGAGGCTTGGTCACAAAATGCCACGCTCCTCGCCTCATAGCTTCAACGGCTGTATCTACCGAGCCATACGCAGTCATCATGATGCAGACAGGAGGCTTGGCGAGAGTGAGAGCCTCGTCCAGGAGGTCCATGCCGGAGTCTGGACCAAGACGCAGATCAGTCAGTAGGACATCAACGGGCTCGCTCTTGAGAACCTGCCGTGCTTCCCGGAGGTCTGATGCCACGTATACTTCGAATCTCTCGTCGAGGGCGAGGCGCAAGCCATCACGAGTCGGCTTTTCGTCGTCAACTATGAGAATGATTGCATTCATAAAGTAATCCTATGAAAGGGTTTATTCAGGTCTTTTCAGACCTCGATTATGGATTTGGTCCGGGGTGAGGAGTCCTCGATAAGACGGACGCGCTTCTCAATGAGAGGGAGGTAAATGTGGACGCTTGTTCCCTTGCCCTCTTCACTTTCAACCTTAATCTCGCCATTGTGTTCGCGCACAATACGTCGGACAATCAGGAGGCCGAGTCCGGTTCCTGATTTGCGTCCGGAGCGGAATGGTTCAAAGAGAGATCCCATTAATTCGGGCGAGATTCCCGACCCGTTATCACGAACGGATACCACGATCTCAAATTCATTGCTGGTAGAGTCAATGTGAATTTCTCCACCTGAACCCGGGAGAGCCTGGTAGGCATTCTTGAGAAGGTTGAAAAACGCCTGCTTCATTTGGTCGCTGTCCAAAAGTAGGGCAGGCAGCTTTTCATCAAGGTTGAGGTGAACAGCGATGTTTCTCTCCTCCATTTCGGGAGCCAATAATGCGAGCGTATCTTCGATTACCTGATTGAGATTAGCTGACTTTCGGATGGGCGTAGCAGGGCGGATCGCGTGAAGGAATTCCTGCAAAAGGCTATCTAGTCGCTTAATCTCATTTTGAGCGGTTGTAAGATGTTCATCCAGATTACTCCTGTCCGCGGCAGGCAGGTCAGTAATTTTTCGTTCGAGGAGCTGGAGATGGATTCCGAGCGAATTCAGAGGGTTTCCTATCTCGTGTGCTACGCCCGCGGCGAGAAGGGTGAGGGCATTCAGCTTTTCGCTTTCAATGGTCTCTTCGGTTTCCCGGCGTGATTGGGTGATGTCACGGACAAGCATGACGTAGCCAAGAAGCTCCTCCTGTCCGTCGACATCCTCTACCAGTGGCGAGAGGTAAAAGTTGAGAAAACGGTTCTCGGGGTAGAAGACCTCAAGGTCTCGATTGACTGACTGGCGCCCGGGCCCGGCGAGAGAGGGCCAGTCGAGACCCCGAACTAAGCCGTCCAGCGGTTGCCCAACAGACTCCTCTTCGTGAAGCCCAAAAAATCCACACGCAGCTCTGTTAAGAAAAGTGACAGCTCCGTCCGGATCCAGAATGAGGACGCCCTCTTCCAGTGACTGAAAGACGTTCTCAAGAAATCCTCTCTCTCGCACGAGGCGGTCCACCAGAGTCTGGACTTGGCGAGAGTTCAGACGGTCCAGCCTGGCGATCAGTTTCTCTATGAATCCAGTGTTCAATCCTCTTTTGCTGGTTGTCGGGAGACCGGTCTAGGTTACTGAGGGGGCCATGAGCAAAGTTCAGATTGTCCTCTGCAGTTTCCCAGACATCTCGAAGGCGCGACATATTGGCACACTCCTGATAGAAAAGCAACTGGTTGCCTGTGTAAATCTGATTCCTGGCGTGGAGTCCATATTCAGCTGGGAGGGGAAAACTACATCGGAGCGGGAAGTTGTCGCCGTTTTCAAGACCACCTCAGACCGGCTTGTCGAGCTGGAGGATGAGTTGGTGGCCCTGCATCCCTATGAGGTCCCCGAATTCCTGATTGTGACGGTAGACGGTGGCAGCAAGAATTACCTCAAATGGGTCGAGGAGGTGACTCGGAGGTGATAATCGGAGATCGTTAGTCCGGTAGAGACTTGAGAAGCTTTTCGAATCTCCTAGTTTTCACAATGTGAAATGAGTCGTCAAATCACCATATGCTTTAGCTTATTTGCTTTGGTAACTCTCTTCAGTAATGCCGCAGAGGTGGAGTGGAACGCAACGGGGGCTGTCAATGTTGTGCGTGGAGAGGACTTCCTCCCCATGGTGGCCAGTGGCGATCCAGTTATAGTTGAACTTAGCTATGACAACGGCAGTGAGGGAGAGATTTTCAGGCAGATCTTTGATCTGAATGATCAGCTCTTCTGGCAGCAAGAGGAGTATTACCAATCCGTCAACCTGAACATCGTCATTACGATAGGGCAGCACACTTGGCGAGGAACTCTGGAGTCTGGCTCCCCTGGACCTCCCTACACTATCGAGGTGCAGGATGTGAAGGTTGCGGGGGATACTGTTGACCGTTTCAGGCTGACAGTTGCCGAAGATGACGGAGGTAGTTTTCCGTTGTTTCCCGGGGAATTGGTAGCGACAGATAATCCCAGAATTCAAATTGAATTCAGCGATTTATCTGTTGGTGGTGATGCAGTGCCCAGCTATCTCGATTCTACGGATCTTACCTGCGTGTCCCAGAGCTTTACCCGCATTACTGCGGCGAGGGGATTCATCTCAAGTGGGTCCGGCGATATTATTGATTTTACAGTCGACCCGGAAAGTATCAGGACGCGAATGCCAAACTTGGAATTGGTGGAATTACGAGATGTTACTTATGACGCCGAGTTTGATGAGGTCGTATTGAGATGGGGTAGTGTCCCAGGCAAGTTCTACGTGATTCAATATCTCGCTGAGGACCTTTGCTGGCGTGAAAAAAGCTCAACTCAGGCGCAAAGCGCCGAAACCACGTGGGCTGTTCTTCCGTCGGGAGAAACGGAGCTTTACCGCATTGTTGAAGAGGAGTGACGGGAGGCTGCCCCCTAGCGGCCCTTTTATCTGCTGATCACAAATCCTTTCGCATTTTCAAGAAGAGGAATCTTCTCGGCGTGTATCTCCTTGATGAAGTGAGAGACTGCGCTCTCCTCAGTGAGCTCGCACAAGTAGGCATCGGTCTCGTCGGTCTCCCCCATGATCAGTAGCTCTACCGAGCCATCTGGAAGGTTTTTCACCGAGCCCACAATATCGTAACCTGTGGCCACCTCCTTGGTGGTGTAGCGAAACCCAACTCCCTGAACACGTCCGGAGAAGATGATTTTCTTTGCGATCATCTTTCAGAAGGTTACTCGCTGAATGCAGGTTGTGTCCACTACAGAGAGGTCGCGCCGGTGGGGAAAGTGCGAAACGGCTTGCCTGAGAAGACTAGCGAGGTCTTAGCCCATGCGTGGTCTGCAATAGAAAATCCCGGGTCTCGCTGTCGGCACAGTTGGTAAAAGTTGTCGTGTTTCCATCTACAGAGGCAGAGATGAAACGCTTTGGAGTGTGGGAGTCATCGTCGAGTTTGGCGAGTATTTCGGATGCTCTGTTGGCAGCAGTTTCAGTTTCCCATCGGCATATCCAGATGAGGTGATCGCCGCTTGAATTCGCGAAGAGGCGGTAGCGATCTCCCCGCCAGAGAAGGGCAAGAGCCTGCGCCTGCTCGTAGCTTTCCATCCACTCGATGAGGGTCTGAACCTGCAGGGCCCCGAGGGACTCCTCCAGTTGATTGACATGGTCAGTCGGAAGGGTAGGGAGGGTGACTGGTACGATCGAAGAATGGTCTCCTCCTAGGAGTTCGAGGGTGCTTCGGGGTGGGTTCTCAACAAGGTCCGGGAGAGTGCGGCTTTGTGTCCGCAAACGTGTTTCGACAAAAATTCGGGCGGCGCCCCGTTCCTGAGGAAGCTCACCCAGAGCCGCAAGGTAGATGGGAAGTCCAGCGAGGAGGGATTCCCTCTCCGTAACCAGAGAGGTCGGCAGAAGGAAGGATTCTCTCTTTTCCTCTCGAAGCTTTGCGGTAATTGACTCTGATATGGCTGAACGAAGAGCAGACTCGGCAATCCACTCGTCGTCACTCAGTTGACCGATCGCCATGGGGCTGATTTGCTCGATCAGAAGCTGCGAAAGTAATCCATGGAGGAGAACTTCATCCTCGGTCTGTGTTTCGTCGAAGTCATCTGCGAGGAGTAGAGCGCCCTCGGTAGCGTCGAGCCAGCCTCTCAACCCAATTGAATGAAGGGCGGAAAGTCCCTGCCTGAGGGATTGTCCGGAGAATTCACGAAACCCAAGCAGATCGAGGGCCCGGGACCGCCTGGCTAGGCCCCCCGGCCCGAACTGGGCAGAGAGATTCGCATCAACTCTTGCAAGCCAGGTCTCCCTCGGGACCGGGAGAAGAACGGGAGCGGCCTTGAAGCGAAGTCTGAGAATTTCCTCCACATAGGCTTCTGCGCTGGGGGCTTCTCCATTCTGCGTGTCAGTTCGGGGCAGCTGATCCGGTTTGAATACGACAAGAAGAATTCCCGCCGCGACGGCAGCAATC
>DFWB01000170.1 GCA_002380675.1 Akkermansiaceae bacterium UBA4145 | reverse complement strand
AACGAAGTCCTGCTCCCATCCGTCCTTGGGCAAAGTTTCAAATCCTCTTTCCCATCTCCGAGGGGTCGGGGCGGTAGTAGGCTTCTCGACCAAAGCCTGGAGGCCTTGTGACTCCGAGGGAAAATGCTTCGCCCTGATCTGATATGCCTTAAGCGAAGAGCTAATTGTTTGAAGGACACCCTCGGTTTTCACCTCGCGCCCAAGCCCCATAAAGTTGCCACTCAGTCCGATAGCTGCTCCAAGGATCAACCCAATGATCCCCAAAACTATGACCATCTCGAGAAGGGTAAATCCCTGCGAACCTGCGCTATGACTCCGGTGCTGATGCTGACACTTCACTTTCATTTAATGTATGTGGACTTCGGGGGCTAACTTACAGGGATCATCATCCCTTTCGACTGAAAAATTCCTTAGATTTGCGGGTTTTTCGGTGCCGCAAGTATGAAGAATCGGTCTTGTAAGGCCTACATGCGCTGAACTTGCTCCATTTCCGCACATTCCGCTCTTTTTTGCCCTCTCTCGGCTCTTTGACTACCCGATTCGTTTAGTGGATGGGCTTTTCCAGACGAGGGCGGATAACGGGCATGGTCGGCCTCCTACCTCTTCAAGCCGGCAACTTCCTTCGCCTCCTTGGAAGGCAACCATCGACGGTGAGACGCCTTGACCCCCTCGTATTCGACACGACGCGCTAAGTTCGACCACTCATGGGGATCTACGTCATGATCATACAATTCTTCAGAACCATCGGCGTAACGAATGTAACGCCATCGCTCACTTCGGACCGCGTGATTCCCTCGTCCGTAGGTCATAAGTGCAGGACGTTTCCATTCACTCCGCGGATCGCGAAGCAAGGGCACTGCGCTCACTCCATCACATTCCACTGCAGGAAGCCCACACAACTCCAAGAGAGTCGGGTAGACCACCGACAGATCTACGGGGCGTGAGCAACGCACCCCCTTACCCGTCACCCCTGGCGCAACCACAATGAAGGGAACATGGTTACTCTTTTCCCAGAGGGCAAACTTCTCAATATGATCCTTCTCTCCGAGATGGAATCCATGATCAGACCATAACACCACGATGGTGCGGTCACGTCGTGGACTGGCATCAAGGGCATCAAGCACCCGCCCCAGTTGCGCATCTGCAAAGGAGCAGCAGGCGGCATAGGCTTGGATGAAGTCTCTGTAAGAACCCGGCAGTCGACGATCGAGGCGCGTCATACCATTCCAGAACCACTTCGTCCTTCCCATGAGAGACTGCGCTCCATCGGGGAGATCATTCCAATCGTCGACGCGACGCGGCGGAAGGCCAATCTTTCCGGCATCCCTGAAGTACTCCCCTGGAGCAAAGAACGGCGAATGCGGCTTAAAGATCCCACAGGCCAGAAAGAGAGGCTTATCCCTGACTGGGGACCGCAGGGCCTCGATGCAATAATTCGCAGTCCGAAAATCGATCGTCTCTTTCTCGTCCGGAGGCCATACCCCCCAGTCCGTATTCCGGGAACCATATTCCGGACTCTGGTTGAGCTTCTTCGGCGGCATATTCTGGGGTGCCATCATCTGAAAATCGTCAAAGGAATCCTCATCGTGGAAACCCTTCGCCTTGTGATGGAAGATTTTACCCGCTCCCCGGACCGAATATCCTGCCGCCCGGAACTGCTGCATGATGGTCCGCCGTTTCGGCAGCGCCTTACGCCAGTCGCTATTATTGGCGTAGACCCCGGAGGTTGAAGGGCGCAACCCGGTCAGAAGCGCACTCCGCGATGGATTGCAGGCCGGAGAAATGCAGTAGGCGCGGGTAAAGAGCATACCTCGCCCAGCCAAGCGCTCAAGATTGGGCGTCTTGATCGGCGCCTCCGGATCCAATAACGATATCCAGTCGTTCATGTCATCAATCGCAACAAAAAGAACGTCCGGCTTGGGCTTCGCCTCCCCCGTTATGACAAAAGCCCCCGCGAGGCAGACCAGTAGCATTTGCACGGCGTCCCGTCTCACGCATTTCCAAAAGACATCCCAACACCTGATACGCTGATGCTCCGTCATTTTCCGGTATATTGCGGATTAGACTCCATCGCCTGTGCCCCTACTTCTTTCTTCCACTCCTGCAATCGGGTGTTCAGCTCGCTGACAAGATTCGGATAATCAGCAACCCTGTTTACCTTTTCTCCTGGATCTTTTTCAAGATCATACAATTCGAATTCCGACCGCTCGAGAAACTCGATCAATTTCCACTTCCCCTGTCTCACGATAGACACCGGAGCGCTCTGGGGGTGTCTGTTGTAATGCGGGTAGTGCCAGAACAGCGCATCTCGCCTTACCTTTCCGGAATCCTTGATCACCGGAGCAAGACTCACTCCGTCGACGTGCTGGTATGGACGGGAAGACAATCCCGTCATTTCCAGAACAGTCGGATAGATATCATTCGAAATGGTGGGCACAGAAGAAGTTTGCTCTCTTCCCTTCACCCCGGCCCCCGCCACAATCAAGGGGATCCGAATACCTCCCTCATAATGCGACCCCTTATTGGCCCTTAGGGGGTCATGCTTTGTTGCACCGGCAAATCCTCCATTATCCGAAGTGAATATCACCAGAGTGTCCTTATCCAAATTCAGCTCTTCCAGTTTTTGTAACACCCGCCCCACGCTCTCATCGACGCTCGCTACCATGGCTGCATAGACTGGACTTCCCTGACGCTCCGCATTGGGAACCGTGTTGAAACGGGCGATCATGTCCCTTTTGGCCTGCAGGGGGGTGTGTACTGCGTAAAAGGGGAAATAGAGAAAGAACGGCTGATC
>DFWB01000065.1 GCA_002380675.1 Akkermansiaceae bacterium UBA4145 | reverse complement strand
CCATGACCTGAAAGTCGCGGTTGGACTCTTTCCTGAACCAGTCCGGCACCCGCTGAACTCCGTCATCCACGGCCGGATCGACGGCGGCGACTTCACTGCCGAAAAGGTCTACTTCGAAACCCGGCCGGGATACCTTCTCACCGGAACCCTCTATCGACCGAAGAGTATCACAGGAAAAATTCCCGGAGTTCTCTGCCCTCACGGCCACTGGAATGAAGCTCGGTTCTACGACTGCGGAAAAACGAAAGCCGCTCAACTGGTTAAGGAGGGCGCCGAAAAACACATTGAAAGCGCGCGCAACCATATCCAGTCCCGGTGTGTCGGTTTAGCAAGACTCGGATGCACAGTGCTCCAGTATGACATGATTGGTTACTGTGACAACGACCAGATCTCTTACGAGCTGGCCCATCGTTTCTCTAAGCAGCGACCGGAAATGATCTCCGAAAAGAATTGGGGGCTCTACAGCCCTCAGGCGGAATCCCATCTCCAAAGCATCATGATGCTCCAGACATGGAACTCCATACGGGCCATCGACTTCCTGCAAAGCCTGCCAGAGGTCGATCCCGGACGGATCGCTGTGACGGGCGCGAGCGGAGGCGGCACTCAGACCTTCGCCCTCTCTGCTCTCGATCCCCGTGTCACCGTATCAATGCCCGCCGTCATGGTTGGCACTGCCATGCAGGGAGGATGCACCTGCGAAAACGCTTCATTGATGCGCATCAAAGAGGGCAACGTCGCATTTGCCGCCCTCTTTGCGCCCAGACCAATGGGGCTCACTACCGCAAACGACTGGACCAGGGAGATGGCCACCAAAGGATTTCCTGAAATCAGGAAAACCTACCAGACGCTTGGAGCCTCCAGCATGGTGACCCTTCATGATCGGACTGAATTCGACCATAACTATAACCTTCCTTCCCGGCAGGCCATGTACAGATGGTTCAACACCCACCTCGGGCTCGACAAGCCGGAGCCAGACAACGAGCGCCCGCACAGGCGACTGACGGAGAAGGAGCTTTCTGTCTTCGACAAGAACCACCCCAAGCCCGCAGGTGGCAAAGAATTTGAACGCAGGCTGCTCGCCAGTCTGGCCAACGAATCCAGTGCGAGAATCGCTAATGATCCTGATATTGCACGCCGGGGGTGGGAATCAATCCTCGGCAGCAACCTCGAGGACACGGGAGAAGTTCAGTGGCAACTTACGGGAAAAATAGACAAGGGCTCCTACCTTGAGATGCCGGGACTTCAAAACAACACAACTCTTGGGCAGCAGGTCCCGGTAATATGGCTCTACCCGAAAAACTGGAAAAGCGAGGCTGCAATTTTCCTGAGTCCACAGGGAAAATCTGGACTTTATAACAAGGAAGGTATTCCCCTGCCAGAAGTGCAGGCCCTTCTGAGGGAGGGAATCTCGGTATGCGGTATCGACCTCTTTCTCCAAGGGGAGTTTCTCCAGAAGAATGAGCCCCTTCGCCAAACTCGGCGCGTCAAGAACCCTCGGGAAGCAGCCTGCTACACCCTTGGATACAATCGCCCCCTCTTCGCACAAAGGGTGCAGGATATACTTAGCGCGATCAGGATGATTCAGGACGATACCCACGGGGCGAAGAAAATTTCTCTAGTGGGCCTCAAAGGGTCCGGCCACTGGGCTGCTGCCGCTCATTTTCTTGCGGGCAAAGCCATTCACCGGGCAGCAATCGAATCTTCCGACTTTAAATTCATCAAGATCACCGACATCCGTCATCCCGATCTGATGCCGGGGGCGTCAAAATACGGCGGAATGAAAGGCCTTCTTAACCTCGCGCCCAGAAAAGCCTGGAACGTCGATGCCAACGGACTTCCTGAGTGGCTGAAGTGACCGTCGGGCAGGGCGCGCTCAGGCAAGGACTTCGTGAATTACCCTGCCGAACACATCTGTCAGACGCACATCACGGCTTCTGTCAATAAGGTCAACCTCTCATGGTCAAGTCTCAGCAGGTGCAGGATCGTTGCATGCACATCATGGACATGAACAGGGTTTTCCACGGCCTTCATACCAAAGTCACTCTCAGCACCAAAGCTCGTCGCCCCTTTCACTACTCCACCAGAGCAGCTTCGGCATGCTTCTTGAAGATATCCCACGTCTTTGGCTTCGCCCCCCAGTTCTGGATCATGAACACAGCATAGTGCCCCTTGCCACAGTCCACCCAGAATCGCGTTCCTGCTGCGCCGCCCCATTCATATCGGCCTCTTTCGTTCACTCTTCCTCCGAGACCATAGCTTTTCCCAATATCCTTGAGGTGATTCTTGAACATGAGCTCGACAGTTTCCTCCCTCAGAATGCGCTGGCCGTTCAACTCCCCTTTTCTTAGGAGCATTTCGCAGAACTTGGCGTAATCTCCCGCGGTAGACATCAGACCCTGCCCGCCCATCATTCGTGCAGGACGCCTCATCACTTCGTCGCGGCCCATAACTTTCCTCAACCCTCCTGCATTCTTGCGACTGTAGACGAGTGCTACCCGCGAACGGTCCTCCGGATTC
>DFWB01000023.1 GCA_002380675.1 Akkermansiaceae bacterium UBA4145 | reverse complement strand
CAACCACTGCGGCATGCCCAGTCCGAGCCTGATCAACCACAGCCTGATATCCGAGCACGGTTCCATCTGCTTCCCATGCGGAGATCTGCGTCTCTACTACCTCCTCGGATAATGAGGCACGTTCAGCCAGATCCGCGCTGGAGGAACGGCCATTGCGCCGAAGAATTTTGAGCAATGAATCGTTAGTCATGGGGAGGGGCTTCTAAGGAGATCTAACGGGCATAGCAAGCCGTAGCTGCGCAAGCGATCTTTCGAAACGACCTCTTTTGCATCCCACCAGAACCGGACTATCAAAGATGCTCAGCAAAGAAACGCAAGGTATCCACCAAGTGCCGCTCCCAGTAAGACCATTCGTGCCCACCAGAAAACTCCTCGTAAACATGCTCTACACCCTCCTCCTCCAAGGAACGGTGCAGCTCCCGGTTAGCGCTCAGGAGACGATCATCAAGGCCGCAATCGAAGCGAGTTGGAGGCAACGTTTCTCGATGCCTAAGAATCATTTGTAGTACCTCTACATCCTCCCCTCGACAGAGCTCAGAAACCAAAGACTCCTCAACGACCTGATCCAGCTCGCGAAGGTCTGTCACCGAAGAGTGGGCGGAGATTGCCTGAAACTTGCCTCCAAACCGGGCCCCCAGACTCAGAGCTCCGAATCCCCCCATGCTCAGCCCCGCGATAAAGCACGGTGATGAATCAGAGACGGGGGCACCCGCCTCCCTGGCCGCAGCAGGGACTTCGTCGACTATCCAACGATCGAAGTCCTTCCCATGATGGGAAAAATAACCAGAACCATCTCCCCATAGACCATCGCTTGGCATCGCAAGCACCAAGGGCGGAATTTCTCCTTTTGCGATCAGTCGCGCGGCAGTCCGATGAGCACCGGCGCAGTAAGACCACCCCCAATGGGAACTATAGATCCCATGCAACAAAATCACGAGAGGCAGATTGCGCTCCACCACGTCCGGAAGAAAAAGCGAAAGGTCCGCGCGCTGCCCCAGCGCATTGCTCTTTACCGTTACATACCGCAGCCCATCCTGCTCAAAACGGGGTATACTGACCTGTATTGTATGGAATTTACTCAATGTCTCTATGAGGCGCTTGAAGACGCGGAAGCTGTAACGGATCCCTCCCTCGTCTTGCTCGTACCCAGTTTACGGATTTCAGAACAAACGGCAGGCGAACCAACCATAGTTCGAGAGACCTTTTCCCCGGAAAACTCATCAGGAGCAAGCCTGCAAAAATTGTGAGCAATCCCTGACCCGGCAAAGCGAGAAGCACCACTCCCACGAGAACAAGAGCAACCCCGAGTAGATTTCTCAGCCCCAGAATCAACCACCTGCCAAATGACCACCCCGGAGGGGACCACTTCCTCTGCTCAGGAAGAAAATACTCCGCACTGATCGACGACAACGCCCACGGAGTGAGAAAAAGGGCCAAGACAACCGAGCCCCCCGAAAACAGCCCGAGTAGAGTGAGCACTGACTCATACTCCTTTAACCATTCAATCATATGCCTCTTCCCGGAAATTCTCGCCGGGATGGAACATCGACCCGAGCGTTCAATCTACAGCAACCTGGTGCATTTCCCTTCATAAAAGATAAGTGGCTGATTGAATGGGATATGCATCGAAAAGTTACGGGAAGACCTTAGAGGTCGCCTCCTCTTCTCTCGATGATCTTCCGGGTTTTGAGGTCAAAGGCTCCTCCGGTCCCAATTCGTTCCCACTTTTCTTCCTCGGAGGCCTTTGCGACCCATTTTCGCGGATCATACACGAGCACTTCCCCTCCCTCTTTCCCAATCACCTCAAAATAATCACCCCTGACAACGATCGCTACATCTTCGTCGATTCCGATACCCAGCATCGCTGCCCGGTCAAACTCCTTGCGCATCTTCTTTTCCGGATCTTCCAGAACCTCGATGAGATCCCGCTCACGCCCTCTCGCGATCAGATGCTGATCAATCGCGGTATCACGTAAAAACCCAAATCCACGCTGCACATCGCCAATCATAATCGTATTGCCGCTGGTATCGCCTCTGGCCAGAAAAGACCCTTGAATCGTCGCTCCGGCGGACGACCCCCCAATCACCCCTCCACGACTCAGCACCTTATGAAATTCCGTCTCGGCGCGAGTTCCCCCGTAGGCCTTGGTAAGCCGCCATTGCCTTCCTCCCCCAAACCAGATTCCGGTAGCTGCCTTAATCGGCTTTACGAACTCTGCGGTGTCTGCAACGGATCTATCATGAGTGTGAAGAACGGTGACTTCCGCCACTCTCATCTTTTCCCGGGCGAGACTCGCGGCCCAAGAGCGCTCGTAGTTGTATCCCGGTGCGCTGGAGGCCGCAGTGGGGATAATCACGATTCGCGCCTCTGCCCCTCCAGCAAGACTCACAAACTTCCCAAAAATGTTCGGCATCTCCCGCCCTCCTCCACCCATGATCACCAGGCTGCCTTTAGGCGGCCCCACCACTGGAGTGCCGTGGACACAGAGCGGCACCATAGTTAAGAGGATCGCTATAAGGCCTTGAAGTTGACTTCTCATACCCGAACAAGATCTCGGGTTCCCGGACCATTACAAGTGGCAAGCGACGGAGTCCCTCCAGAAGGTCTCTCTTCAGACGGATTTTCACCACATACATCCCCATTTCCCACCCTCTTGTCCCTCTACAGGACCATTTAGAGGACGCCCTAACACCGGAGCCCTTGACCCAGAGAGCGTCGAACATAAACTTATGAAGGTGTAATGACCTAATCGGCGAGCTCAATGCCGAGAATCTGGCATGAGTGACTCTCTCTCCAATTACAGTAAGCCCGCAAACTCCTGTGCTGAGACAAGATTACATTCTCCGTGAAATTGAACGCACGGTAGAATTCTGCCTGCGGGCTGCTGGATTGAAAAAGCCGGACATTATTTCTGACCTGCAGCAATTCCTCGAAGAACATTGCGAGTTACTCACCGGAATCCCTCTGCAAACACTCATTGAGACCGAAGCTCAGAAATTAGTCGCCTTACTCTATCATCCCGGAACTGCCAGACTTCCTCAACTGATCTCGGCGGGAGCCTGGCTTTGTGAAGCTGCGGATCTGAGTTTGCTGGCAGGGCGCCCAGACGAAGCACGCCGACTATTCCATGAAGGGGTTCAAATCCTTGCGTTCACGGCCTCTCAACATGGTGAAGATGACGGGTTTTCTCCCTTGAGAGAACACCTCGAGACGCTTCAAAAGCGGCTTCCTGACTACCGATTTGAAGCGGACGAAAACCGCAGGATTCGCGATCTGCTCATCGCAGGCAGAACACCCGGGACCGAATAAGGCTCTCTTGTCGATCGCAACTCTGGATCCTTGCCTCAGAGCTGAACCAACCCTAGTCTCTCTTCATGGGAATTTCACCCGGTGATCTTATTCGTCACATTGTGACCGGAGCTATTGTGGTGGCAATAGCAGTCGTTGGCTTGAAGGCATGGAACAAGCATAAGCTGGAGAAGCAAATCGTTAGCGAATTACGGGATCTCACCCATCCCACCACTTCCTTCGAGTCGGCCTACGATGCGGATGCTACATCCTCACTTTTTAAATCGATGGCACTTCTTCACAGGACGAAGGCCGACCTCAACAAAGAACCCAACGAAATCCTCCGGGAGGTCTTTCATGGCTCTGACGAAGGGGCTCTTTTTGGAGATGTGGGATCGGGAAGCAATCCATCACCCGATCCACAGGCCGAGGTGATCGGCAAAGGGCTCCTGCGAAACTACCAGCACTGCCGCACCCTTGGCATCTTCTCTGACAGCGAAAACCTTCGGATTCTCATGGCGGGGAAAACTCCGATTATCAAGAAGGGACCTGACTCGAACTCGAAGGCTTCGATACGATTTATTCTTAATCCGAGTGTATCCCCTGGAGTGGAAAGAATCATCCCCAACATGATTATATCACCTCCCAACCTCGGCGAGCCCGATAATCCCACGGATATGCAAATTAGTCAGGCAAAGGAATTAGTAAGAGCTCTCTACGATGCACGCATCATTGAACGGGATACGGGTGATCGCTTGAATCAATACTACGAATCTTTCAACTCGTCCTCGGAACCCGTAGCCATCCCCGAAGCTGGAGCTCCTGCCGAATCCCCTGAGAATTCCGACGCAAATTCTCAACCCCTTTCCCCCGCTAACAACAGACCCGAAGAGGAACCTGCAGCCCCCGAGGCTTGCCCGTTCGATCAGCACTTACCCGATAACGGCTAAAGCCTCCTCTCTGAACAGCTTGAAGTGCCATCTAGCCGCTAGCCGTGCAGGATCCACTCCAAATTGCTCCGACCCTGCTAACTACCCGTCATGGATGATACGCGTAATACGCAATGCCGTCTCCAGAGCTGCAGCAGCTTGAGGCCCAGTCACTGCCGGTCCTCCGTTCCCTCGCACCGCATCGACAAAGGCACTTAACTGGGCCATTAATGGCTCTGAGCGGTCGACCTCGACCTCTGCAGTCTGTATATCTCCAGATTCCGTCCAGAAAACCTTCCCGTTCTGCTCCTGATAGTCGAGAGACAGGTAACAGTTTTCCTGAAATACCCGAATCTTGCGCATTCGATCCGGGCTAATCCGACTGGCCGTCACGTTAGCGACGCAACCATTCTCAAAGCGTAACCGTGCGTTGGCTATATCCTCATGACTTGTGAGCACTGGAACCCCAATCGCATCGATGTGAACAAGGGGAGAGGCCACGAGGTGAAGGATGATCTCAAGGTCGTGGATCATAAGGTCCAGAACCACTCCGATATCCAAACTCCTATTTGGGAAAGGGGAAAGCCGGTGAGCTTCAATAAATTTTGGGCGATCCAGCCTGCGCTCCAGATGCCTGAGCACAGGATTAAAGCGCTCCACGTGCCCTACCTGCAGCACTTTACCTGTAGTGGCGGCAAGCTGAACGAGTTTTTCGGCCTCCTCCTCACTGGATGCGATCGGCTTCTCCACGAGAATATGGGTCCCCTGCCGCAGAAGTTGCCCGCCTATCGCAGCATGCCTGTCCGTTGGAACCGTGACGCTGACTGCTTCACAGCACTCCGAGAGAGCCTCAAGAGAGCTTACCGCTTTGCCGCCGAACTCGGCCGCCACAGCCTCGGCGCGATCGCAGTCAACATCGTAAACCCCTTCCAGACGCACTCCGTCGAGCAATTTGTAGATTCTTGCATGGTTGCGGCCCATCGCACCCGCACCTGCTACTCCTACCCTTAAATCCATAATCTCTCCTCGCAGAATAACCGGCAGCCAGCAAGCACTGGGCTTCTCGAATCTTGCCTCCACAAAATTTCTAAGGTTTTATCGTTCTCAGCCGTTACCAACACCAGAATGAGTCTTCACGCCCAACTCAGCCAGGAAGCAGAGGCACGTCTTCAGTCTCAGAAGAGAAACTCCGTCATCACCTCGGTCATGATAGCGCTTCTCATCATGGCGCTCGTGATCCTGATCCTGCTCTTTATTCTCCTGCCAAACCTGCTCATCAAGTCTCCTACCATCGTGGCCTACCAAGCTGGCGCGCCTGAGGAGGAGAACCTGGAACAAAAAGAGGTTAACCCCCAGATTCAGCGTAAGCCCTCTGCGCCAAGTTCCTCCATGGCCAAGGTGATCGCGTCCAGCACACCATCTCCAACCGCCGTTCCGGTCCCAGAAACAGAGGCTCAGCCAAATCTTGATTTTGGCAGCGGAGATGATTTCGGCCAGGGATGGGGAAACGGTGGTGATGGCGGGGGTGGAGGATTTGGAAATATACCAGCCACAATGCGTAAACGATGCTCGCCAGAGGATCGCCTTCAACGCTTGAAGGAAAACGGTGGGAACGAGCAATGTGAGGAAGCAGTCGTGAAGGCGCTGCAATATTTTAAGGACACGCAGGCTGGGGACGGCTCGTGGGGTGGAGGGACAAAAGTTGCCTATACCGGACTGGTCCTTCTCGCTTACCTCGGCCACTGCGAGACCCCCCTTTCGGTTGAATTTGGAGTCACCGTAACTGGCGCGATAACCTTCCTGGTCGACAACTGCCAGAAGAACAAGGGCCGCATGGCATCCAACCTGCAGGACAAGCACTGGTGCTACTCTCATGCAATCGCTGCCTACGCCCTTGCCGAAGCTTATACATTTTGCAGCCAGCTCAGCATTAATCTCCCCAACCTGAAGGAAAGCGTACAGTCCAGCGTTCAGTGGGTCATAGACAACCAGAATAAGTCTGGCGGCTGGGAATATTCGTATGACGAGGCGGGCGACCGAGGAGGAGACATGTCCATCACCGCTTGGCAGATGCAGGCTCTCAAGGCGGGCAAGCATACCGGGCTTGAGTTCCGAAACATGACTCGTTGTATTCGCGATGCGCTTAAATATTGCGAAACTTGCCAAGCTGCTGATGGAGGATTCGGTTATCAGGGAACTCGAGCGCTCGGCGACGGACACTCCACTCTCGTAGGAGCTGGCACGCTCTGCTTCCAGCAACACAAGGGAGCGGCCAACTCGAACGCCAGAAAGGGCATTAAATACATCGATAAGAAATCCCAGTTCAATTACGAGGCAGGCCCTTGCAATCTCTATGAACACTACTATTCGAGCCAGGCCGCTATTAACAATGGAGGAAAAAGCTGGGTCCAGTACAACGAGATGTTTCGAGACCAGCTGTTGAAAGCGCAGAATAACGACGGGTCATGGCCTGCACCTCCCCAACCTGGGCCCGCAGCCCGGAACGACCCCGTCTACGTTACAGCCCTTGCGACGCTCATGCTTGAGGTCTATTACCGCTTCCTCCCTGGAACAGCAGCAGGCAAATAAGTGGGAAAAGTCAGAAGATAGCTTTTGGTGCAGCAGCAGCCCATCCTCCGGTTGGGTCAGTAGAAACGGGTAGACTCGATCCCGGTTCTGCTTGAGTCCCGGGGCGGGACCTGCTTTGTAACTTCATGCCCCGGTATTCTTTCCTCGCCATTTTCGCAGCTATCCTGCTGCTACCCTGCCTTGCCGGGGCTGCCGGAAAAAAAGCCCCTGACCTCAAGCTAAGTTTCCACCTTCAAGCTGAACCCGGAGACAGGCGGGTCTTCAAGCAGTTGACCGCGGGCAAGGAAGTTATCTTTCAGAAAGCTGCCGTCATAAGCACAAAGGACATCGTCGCCTTCCGATCCTTTCCCGCGGATGACAACAATTCCTATGGGGTGGTATTTCAGCTCGATAAGACTGCTACCAACAGGCTACGAACTCTCAGTACTGCTCATCAGGGGAAGCTTCTTCTCGCCGTAGTCAACGGACAGGTTCGTGATGCCGTTGTGATCGACAAGCCGGTTAATGATGGCCTCATCGTTATCTGGAAATGGATCTCGCTTGCTGAAGTCAAACTGACCGATCAACACCTTCCGCGCATCGGCGAAGATCCACGGGCATGGAAAAAGCGAATCAAAAAGAAATAGTGACCCAAGCTCCTTTCCGCTTTCTGTTCGCTCTCGTTCTCGTTCCCGTTCTCTCGTGTGCCCTGAGCGCACCCTGCCTCGGTCAAGGCATGGCTCTGCAGCTACCGACCGACAACCGGGCACTTTTTGAGAGCAATCCCGAAAAATTCTATATGTATGTTTATCGCACCTTTGAGGGCGAGACGAGCAAGCCCTGGCAGGGGGGAGGTTACGGGTTTGTAAGAACCCTCAGGCGAACAGAGGAAGGAGTAGTCTCTACCCGCTTTCACGAGGGTATCGATATCCGCCCAGTGAAGAGAGACTCTGCCGGCCGGCCTCTGGATAAAGTCCGCTCCATCGCACTCGGACGCGTTGTGTACGTGCAGAAAAGTTCCGGAGGAAGCAATTACGGGAAATACGTAGTCGTAGAGCACGACTGGGGCAATGGGCCCTTTCTAAGTCTTTATGCTCACCTGTCTACCACTCTGGTCAAGGAGGGGCAGCGTATCCCTGCTGGGCACGTGCTCGGCCAGATGGGATACACCGGAGCTGGAATCAACCGGGAGCGAGCTCACCTTCACCTAGAATTGAATATCCTTGTCTCCCTTCAGTTTGATGCATGGCACAAGATGAAATTCGGAAGCGACAACCGCCACGGATTACATAATGGCATGAATCTATCAGGGCTCGATATCGCCAACCTGTACCTTAGGCAGGAAAGGGAGCCTGGGATTACCATCCCGGAGTTTCTCAGTGGCACTTCTGCCTACTACAAGGTTACCTGTCCCCGCCGCGGGAAATTAGAACTGGCAGACCGCTATCCGTGGATCAGACGCGGAGCACACCATCGCCCCAGCCCTTCATGGGAGATCTCCTTCACCGCCTCGGGGTTTCCTCTAGCCATCGCACCCAGTCACCGCGAAGTTTCCAAGCCTCTGGTTACCTATATTAGGACCACCCAGTCCCGACACGAATATTTTACTCTCTCCCGCCTCACCGGGACCGGTCGTCGAGCATCCCTCACTCGCGCCGGACTCCAGCACCTTGCTCTGATTACGGGGGACTTTCCCAAATAGCAACAGCGGCCTATATGAGATCTGCAGGGCTTCGATTATGGAGGACCTTCGGTCTCCGAAGCCCATCCTTTGCCTCGTTCCGCAGAAAATGTCCCTTACTCCGTCAGAGTCTGTATCACTCCCCATCGAGCTCTCTGAGTTTGATGAGGTCATTGATGTCCGGACACCGCAGGAATTTGACGAGGATCACCTGCCAGGTGCACGAAACCTGCCAGTCCTGACCAACGAACAACGAGTTGAAGTTGGCATCCTCTACAAGGAAAGTGCCTTCAAGGGGCGGAGACTGGGTGCTCGCTACGTTAGCCAGGCGATTGCAAACCACCTCGCCGGACCCTTGCGCGACATCAGCACCGGATGGAGCCCCCTCATTTACTGCTGGCGAGGGGGGCAACGCTCCTCAGCGTTTGCCACCGTCCTTCGGTCCGTCGGTTGGCGAGCAAGAACGCTTGAGGGTGGATACAAAGCCTACCGTCGTTTCGTAATGGAGGATCTTGCCAGCCGTCTTTCCGCCCCTTCATTAGAGTTACGCGTGATCGGCGGATTGACCGGAGTGGGAAAAACCGTCCTTTTAACAGCGTTGGAAGAAGCAGGGCAGCAAACGATTGACCTTGAGAAGATGGCCAACCACCGGGGATCTTTACTCGGATCTGTTGGGCCACAGCCTACTCAGAGAAGATTTGAGACCTGCCTTCACTCCCAGCTCAGCAAGATGAACCCCGACCGGCCGATCTATCTGGAAGCTGAATCAAACCGGATTGGCACGGTCTATCTTCCTCCTGCTCTCTGGAAGAGACTAGCCCACGCCAATGTCATTGAGCTCACCCTGCCGATTCGGGAGCGGGTCCTTCTCCTTCTGGAAACTTACCGCCATTTCCTTGAGAAGCCCGAGTCCCTGTCCGACTCGCTCGAACCACTAGGAAAATTACGCGGACGCGCACAACTACAGTCATGGCACGAGCAGATCACACGGGGGGCCTGGCCTGATTTCGTCACCTCCCTCCTCGAAAATCATTACGACCTCTGCTACCGACGGCCAGGCTCTACAGATTCCAACTATCCTCCCCCAGCATACCAGCTGGCTCTTCCTGACCACTCTCCCGCGAGCTACCGCGACGCGGCGCGCACCTTGAGTGAGGCAGGAAAACTACCAGCAGCGCCATGACCACCCTGTGTGACGCTCATAACCACCTTCATGATCTCCGGTTTCTTGCCGAACTACCGGGAATTCTATCAACCATGCATGACGCGGGTATTACTCATTGTGTGGTCAATGGAACGTGCGAAGAGGATTGGGACCGGGTAATGGACTTAGCCCGCGCCAATCCCCGAATGATCCTCCCATCAATTGGTCTACATCCGTGGAAGGTTTCCACTCGCAGCGACAACTGGCTTGAGAAGATGACCTCCACCGTTATCCGTGAATCCGGCAGAGTATTTATTGGCGAGTGCGGACTCGACCGCTGGATGCACAAACCGAATATCGAGGAGCAGAAAAAGGCCTTTATCTCGCAACTTGCTCTTGCTGCAGAATACAATCTCCCCATCTCCATTCACTGCCTGAAAGCCTGGGGCCTTCTTCTCGAAATCCTGAAAACACATCACCGCCCAAAGCGTGGCTTCCTGCTCCACTCCTATGGTGGATCGCCAGACCTTGTTCCCGAGCTTGCCGCACTTGGAGCCTACTTCTCATTCTCGGGTTATTTTCTCCGCGAAGAGAAGAAGAAGGTCCACGAGGCCTTTCGGAGGATCCCTCCGGACCGGGTCATGGTTGAGACTGATGCTCCTGACATGCTGCCGCCTGAGCGTTACAAAAAATACACCCTTTCGACGCCAGCCACTAACTCTCTTAACCATCCGGCAAACCTGTTAAGCGTTGTGGAAGGATTGGCAAAAATTCTGGAAATAAGGGAATCGCACTTGCGGTCCCTCGCATTCGAAAATTTCCACTCTTTTTTCCCTGTTGAGCACTCTTAGACAAAGAGTTCCACAAGTTGATCTTCGGCACATTTTCGTTGGGCACCTGCGGCGTATCATGCAATCATTGGGATCATGTGTTTCGCTAGACTATTAATCCGGGCTGCCCTTTTAGCCCTTCTGGCCTCGCCTCTCGTCGCTCAGCAGGGAGATCGTAAGGGCCACAATATGACCAGTTTTGTTCCTGAAGATGTCATTCCCCCTGCCCCGTTCCTTAAGGTCGAAGACGCTCTCAAATCCTTTGAGCTAGCTCCGGGTTTTGTCATCGAGCCCGTCGCCGCTGAGCCCTTTGTCGACATGCCGTGCATGATGAAGTTCGACTCGGACGGCCGGATGTGGATTTGTGAGCTTGTTGGTTACATGCGAGACATCGACGGAACCGGCGAAGATGTCGCTCAGGGGCGAATCGTCGTATTGTCCGACACCACCGGCGATGGAATGGTCGATCAACGTGTGGTCTTTCTCGATAAACTTCTTCTACCCCGCAGTCTTTACCTGCTCGATGACGGTATTCTCTGGGCAAATCAGGAGAGCCTTTTCTTCCAGAAACGCAACGGCCTCAAGCCGATCGGAAAACGAGTTGTCGTCGATCAGGAGTATGCCCGGGGAGGAAATGTCGAGCACAAGGCAAACAGCCTTGTGCTCGGGTTGGATAATTGGATCTACAATGCGAAATCGGATCGGCGTTATAAGAAAGTTCAGGGCCAGTGGGTGATGGAGAAAACTCATTTTCGTGGCCAGTGGGGTCTGGACCGCGACGACTATGGGAGACTGTTTCACAACAGTAATAGCACTCTCCTGGTAGGAGATTACACCTTCCCCAACATCGCTTTTGGCAACACTAACGCCAAGATGAAAGCTGGGATTTCTGCTCGCGTCAGCTCCAACCGGGTCTGGCCTATCCGTGTCACTCCAGGTGTAAATCGTGGATATCAGCGCAGCACCGTTTCCCCGGAGAACTACAAGCTCATCAACGCAACCGGAGCCTCTGGACTAACAATTTTCCGCAGTAACGGCCTTGGAGAGAAACTCTATGGCACGGCCTTTATTACCGAGGCTACCGGCAACCTGGTAAAAGCGATCAGCGTCAGCGATGGAGAAGGAGCTATCGTCGGTGAACACACCTTTGGCGAAAAAGAGTTTCTGGCCTCGACCGACGAGAGATTTCGGCCGGTCAATGCCTACACTGCACCAGATAATTCCCTCTACATTCTCGATATGTACCATGGAATTATCCAGCACCGAACATACGTCACTTCCTACCTCCGCAAACAGATTATGAGCCGTGGTCTGGACAAGCCCGCGAACGGCCATGGCCGTATTTACCGAATCCGCCACAAGGACAAGCCAAGAGGACCAGCTCCGAGGCTGAGCAAGCTCTCTGCAGGTGAACTCGTCCCCTATCTCGGTCATCCCAACGGATGGTGGCGAGATACAGCACAACGTCTGATTGTAGAACGCGGCAGCAAACAGGACGAAACTCGACTTGTCGAAGCCCTTAAGAGTCGCAAGCCACTTGGCCGCCTCCATGCACTCTGGTGTCTTGAAGGCCTCGGAATTCTCCAAGCCAAGCATATCTCATTCGCCTTGAAGTCCGGTAACGAGAAATTTTCTTCTTCAGCTCTCATGGCCGCTCTCTCGCTGAGTCAGAGAGAAAAAAATGCACTCGTCCCGGCAGTGGCCGCATTCGAGGCCGGCAAAGAAGCCTCAATCTATAAAGCACGCCTGCTGGCAGAGACCGGAACCAGCAAGGCTCTCGAAGCCCTTGTTGACGCTCTCAAGAAAAACGGGAAGAACCCAATCGTCAAAGAAGCCGCTTTTACGGGCCTGAAGAATCGTGAAGCCGTCTTCCTAGGCGTAAATAATGGACGTTTCAACGATAGCGGCCTCGACAAGTGGCTACAGGAAGCTCTCCAGAAAAACCTCAGAAAAGTGGAGCCTCCGAAAATTGAAGGTCAGCACCTCGCCTCTTTCCAAAGGGGTGAGAAACTCTATATGGGGCGAGCAGCCTGTATTGGATGTCACGGCGCTGATGGTGCCGGACTGGACAACCTTGGCCCGCCTCTGGACGGATCCGACTGGGTTACTGGAAACACTACCCGCCTCGCCAAGGTCCTTCTTCATGGTCTACAGGGGCCAATAACGGTATCCGGCAAACGATATGCGCCTCCAGGAGCAATGCCTGGGTTGTCGATGAATCCCACAATCTCGGATCAGGACATCGCGGATATCCTGACATTTACCAGGCACGCATGGAGCAACCGGTCAACCCCTGTAAACGAGTCCTTCATCAAGGAATCTCGGGAAAAGAGCAAGGACCAGCAGGGAGTCCCCTACAAGGAAAGCGAGCTCAACTAGTCAAGCTGGACGATTACTGTGGGGAAAGACCGTTGAGAGTCCTCCTTGGCTCCTTGGCTATCCATTCCACTGACCAGCTACACGGAATTTTTCGTAGCGATCATCCAGCAGCTCTTGCTCCGAGAGCTCGGCCAGAGCATCAACGTTGCGTATAAGGACCTCTTTCAGACTACGGGATACACCCCGGACATCATGGTGAGCTCCACCGACCGGCTCAGGTATCACTTCATCCACAAGCCTCATCGCAGCAAGGTCCTCTGCCGTGAGGCGCATGGCTTCCGCTGCCTCGGGTGCATGCTTGCGATGCTTCCAGAGGATTGCCGCACACCCCTCTGGGCTAATCACCGAGTAGTAGGAGTTCTCCAGCATGAGGACTCGATCGGCAACGCCAATCCCCAGAGCTCCTCCCGAGCCTCCCTCTCCGAGCACCACCGTTACGATGGGCGTTTTCAAATCCATCATTTCCCTCAAATTACGTGCAATCGCCTCCGCGATATTCCGTTCCTCAGCACCAATACCCGGAAAAGCTCCGGGAGTATCAATCATTGAAATAACGGGGATTTTAAATTTCTCCGCCATCTTCATGAGGCGCAGAGCCTTTCTGTAGCCCTCAGGATGGGCGCTTCCAAAATTCCGCTGGAGATTTTCTTTCGTGTTCCTTCCCTTCTGGTGCCCGATGACAACACACCTGCGACCCTCCAGCATCGCAAAGCCACCCGGCATGGCCTGATCGTCACCAACCAACCTGTCTCCGTGTAATTCACAGAAGTCATCGAATGCCTCGGTAAGATAATCGAGCATGAAAGGCCGTGCGGTATGCCTTGCTATCTGAACTCGCTGCCAGGGAGTTAGATTATCGTAAATTTCTTCCCGCAGCTCTCCCAGTTTTCCCTCGAGAGCTGAGATCTCTTCACTGAGCTCCATGTTGCCGGATTGCGCCTTCTCGCGCATCTGGTGCAGTTCATCCTCAAGCTCGGCAATCGGCTTTTCAAAGTCGAGGGGTTCGGGGCGAGCACTTCTGTCGTTCATCGTCGTTGATACTACCTCTTAGCAAAGCGGACTTCCACCTCGTTACCAACTCTTAAAAGAAGAGCTAGCTCCTCAATATCGGCACCCGAAAGAAAAAATCCCCTTCCAGCCTCTTCTTGGTCAGAAGTTGTGACCTCACGCAACTGAAGTCCACGATGGTCGAGAATTAACACTTTTTTCGCATTTCGATAATTCTCGAACTTCACTGGTGAGACGCTTCCCCCGCCAGCTAGCAGACCGATCTTCTGCCCAATCTTTGACCTGAGTTCTCCGCTTCCCTCGCGAGCTTTTGCATGCAACAGCTCGTAGGACTTCAGAAGGCGCCCCTCTCGATAGAGACTCAGAAGCTTCCTCGGAACATCAATTCTAATATTAAAATTCAAGGGAAGCAGCACGAGCTCATCACCAGGAAAGAGCTTATCCATCCGCTGTAACCCGTTCATGTGCATGATACAGTCGAGGGTTGTATCGTGGTTCTGAGCGATCCGCGTGAAATTATCGCCGGATTTCACCTTATACATGACCTTTCCTTCCATCACTTCTGTCGACAAAAGGTCATCAAGATTGAGCTCTCCGAGAATTCGGCGCGCCTCAGAGGCACTCGCAGAGGACGGATAGACTCCCACTAGGAATTCGAGCTTCTCACGAGCCTCTGCAAATTGGCCTGTTGCAAGCAGCTCCCTTGCCCGTTCAAACGCAATTTCGCCGGGCTTTACGAGCGTCGCACCTGGTGGAATCTCCGGGACCACGCCAAGCTGGGGTTCCGCACTCTCTTCTCTCAGTCGCTCAACGAGGAAAAAGGTCGCCGCGAGCACCGCCATGACGATCACTGCCGCAATGACCTTGATGATTGCCATCATATCCTCAAAGGGTCACCTGCGCCCACACACCTGCCAAGCCCTTTCCTGCAGCCCAGCTCGCTAACTCGGCAAGAGAGCAACTAGAGCAGGCCTTTCCGCTTAAAATCGAATGCATTGATTTCCGAGCTCTTGTCCACTATCTCAAAGATAAACCGCAAAAGGCTGATCTCCCACGCATCGTCCACGCCCTCAATAACAACCTGCATGGGATTACTCACTCTGCGAGCATCCTCGAGAACACGTTCCCGAACTGCTTCCATCGAATCGTGGAGCAACTCCTCTCTGACTTCTCCTCGTTTGAACTGGTAATTCACCATGGCAATTTTCGCCCCTTGTGCCTCCAGCCACTCATGGAAGCGATCAGCCTCGTCGCTAAACCCCTCGAACTCAATGCCACTGTAGGCCTCCGGCTTAATGATGGTTGGCTTGTTCGCTTCTACTTCTCCAGAGCGAATCCGAACTTTCCCCACCGAATCCATCAACTCACTCAGGAGTAGGAACTCAAACCGGGTGTCACCAAAGGTATCAATGCGTCGATCGGGTTCGTATATAACGCGGGTTGTCTCCAGCGCGTATTGAATATCATCCTGCGAATACATTCTTTGGTTGCTCCATCAGTAATTCTCCCCAGATGCGATAAAGAAAAGGGCAGGCCCATGGACCCGCCCTGCACACTGGGATGTTACGTTCGGGATCCTCTTCAGGAACTGGCCTTCGCCACGTAATCAATAATTGCCCCAACGGTAGTGAGCCCTTCGGCCTCATCATCCGGCACTTCGACTCCAAACTCCTCTTCAACAGCCATTACCAGTTCGACCGCATCGAGGGAATCTGCTCCGAGGTCCTCCACCACTTTTGCCTCACGCGTCACTTTGTCGGCGCTTACTCCAAGTTGCTCTACGATGATACCCTTGACCTTCTCTTCGCTTGATTCTGACATGTCTCTTTAGCGGTTATTCGCTCCACCTGAATTATCTCTCCACACGCCAATTGGCAACCCCGAAAAATCACTCTTGGGAAGGGACTTCCTCAACCTGTTGATCTGGACCAGAGTTGTCCACATTTTCCCTGTTGCTTTCAGGCTCATCCTCAACGAGCTCAACAAGCTCCCCCTTGAAATTTTGGAGGATTCGCTGGAATAGCGCCTCCGCCGGGGCCCCATTCTCCTTTCTGAATTGCCCGTATACCATGCCGTCAACCTTGCACTTCTTGAGCGCTCCACCCTTCGGCTCAGCAGAAAGAGACGCATTCTCAAAGAAAAGGTAGGCCAGCCCCTTTGTCCGCCACTTGCGGACATCGATCCTGCGGATTGACCCGAAGGCAACCCTCTCTCCACTCGGAGCATAAAACGCCTCGCCGTCCACCTTCATTGAGCGGCGGGAATTCCTCACCAGAAAAAATAGCGCACCACACAGAAACACCCCACTACCGACGCCATAGTAAAGTTGCTCTTGAATCTTCTTCGCATCATAACTTTTCTCCGGAATAGCGGAACTCCAACCTCGCTCATGAGTATAGCTGGCCCACATCGGAGGAATTGGCTTATTCCCTTCCTCGACTACAGCAATACGGTAGCCCTCGTAGCCAGATAGCTGCAGAGGCCATCTTGCTTTTCTATCAACGTGAGCAGGCAGAACCACATCGCCCGCAGGAAAAATCTCTCGCGTCCTGGCCTCGCTCTCC
>DFWB01000305.1:10303-11231 GCA_002380675.1 Akkermansiaceae bacterium UBA4145 | reverse complement strand
GGTTGGCCCAAGGGCGACGACTTATGGCGAATAGCGATTGGTCGATGTCAGGGTGAGTTGGTTTCCATTAGGGGTGGTGAAGAACACGTATACCGCATGGCTGCCAGGACCAAGAGCTGTAGCGTCGAAAGAAATTGTGAGCTGGGTATTGGAGTCCCTGCTCACGAGTGCGGCGGGGACTCCGGGACTCCCGATTCTAAGCTCCTGCAGAATGTTGGCTGGGGGCAAAGGAGGGCCCGTAAAGGTTGCTACGAAGTTGTCTGAACCACCCCCTGTGCCGCCTCCATTTCCGGTTTGTTCTTCTTCGAACTGGTTATTGAATCCGGTTTGGTCGTATGCCGCAATCCCGGTCCTTTTTAAGCGGTAGAAACGGGCGGTATTACCCGCTCGGCTGACCGTGGAGTTTGAGGTGGCGTCTGCGATAATCTCGGCGCCTTCCTCAGTCCATGTTTCCAGATCTGTTGAATTTTCGAGTTGGTAGGACCCGCCCTCCACAGTGGACCACGTGAGGGTGACAACACCACCATTCTTACTGACTTCAACCGCCTGATGCTGGGTGCTGGGGCCACCGACAAAAGACAGAGAGGCATTCCCGGGGATGGTGTTCACGCTGCCGCCGTTCGGAGTGCCGTAGAAGTTGCGACCAATATTGTAGGGGAAAACCGGGGTCCCGTCGGGTGCGATAGTGGTAAAGTAGGCCCAGACTCCTTCCGGGAACTCCGGAGTCACGCAGAAGCGCCCGTTATATTCGTCCAAGTCGAAGTTCACGCCCTGGCTTAGCCCTAGGTCTCCCTTGTAGGCATAGTCTTCAAGATAGTGGCCGAGAATGTAGGTAGTGTTTACCGCCGGGCCGTATTGATTTGTAGCGAGGGTAGTGCTACGCCCCTGTAACCGGTTGGCCCAGTCCGGCAGGCTGGTTCGCCCGGTC
>DFWB01000305.1:0-9886 GCA_002380675.1 Akkermansiaceae bacterium UBA4145 | reverse complement strand
AAGCCGTAGGGCCCATAGATGGGGTGGCCATCAGAAACCCAGCCGAGGATGGGAGAGTGTCTGCCATTGAAGTTTTCAGTATAGCGGTTCGTTTCAGCATTGTAGTCGACACTGTCGTTCAGCAGATGGCGGATTGCGGGAGCATTCGCATGATAATGATGCAAATTTCCTGCCTGGTGCGCATTAGCCGAGTCGAAGGTCACCCCCTCGTTGACGTATGCATCTCGATTCCAGATCCCATCTCCCCGGCCTCCTCCCTGAGGGCTACCGTCACTCGCACTACCATTGATATAGGAAAAAGTGTCGGTAGCATCAAAAAGGGCGATTCCGTCTACAAAGTATCCAATTGCCCCAAAGCCTGTTGTGACGGTGCCATTAAAGGCCGTCGGGTTGCGGGGAATCCGGTAAGTGGTGGCTGTATTGCTGGGAAAGTTAGGAAAGTTTCGAGTCTTTGCCTCGTTTAGATACCAAGGTCCCATTACGTGAAAGCCTAGTCCGCTCGTTCTGATATAGACCCAGCTGGCGTCATGGTGAATCTCATGAACGCCTGCGTAGGCTGGGGAGGACTGGTTCCCTCGTCCGCGGCTCCAAGTTGTTGATGTGAGACTTGCGATCTCGTTTTCCTTACTGGTGAAAATACGGGCGTATTTACCGCTTTGCGAGGTATACCAGGAGGTGAGCTGGGGCTCTGCACTGCAGTGGAGAGAGGGTAAGCTCAATAGGAGCAGGAAGAGATGAAGGAGAAGAGTAACCCCTCGGGCTGGATGGTGCATGGGAAATTCTGACCGTTCAGTAAGGTATTTAGAACTTCTTTTACACCAACTTAACAAATTCTCCTCTCAGTCATCTCCACTGACATTGAAGTGTGAGACAAAGGTCTGAACGGTCATTACCGATTCCAGCTCAGCCTCTATCGCGCTCACTTCGGAAAATTGACGCCTGTCCCTTGCCTCGCTCAGCCTCATGCCCAATTGCTGGATGTAGGTTTTCCGAGTGCTCTCCATGACGTTCGCGTATTCCTGATCAAGGCTACCCTGCTCCCGGAGGCAGGCATTACAAACGGAGGCGATCTCGGCGGGAAGGGCTGGCAGGCGGCCCTCCTCGGTGATGCGTCCGTCCTTCGCAATCCTGCCCTTGGCTTGCTGGAAGGAGAGGGTGTAGCGGCCACGATTCTGCAGGGGGAGGCCGGTGTGCCACTTGTCGAGGGCTGTCGACATGGATGCTCCATTCGCCTTCAAGAGCTGAAGAAACTTTTCCCGTATCGTCATAAGTTTTACTGAGCACTGATTGCGGAGCGTGGTCCACGATCTCAGGTCTCCGGTAGCAGTGGACTGCTCGGAGAACTGGTCCCGACTCCATTCAATAATCAGTGCTGCAAGTTCCGATTCGGGATCACAATTGGCCCATCCTGACGGCTCACCAGATGTAAAGCAGAGCGCAGTCGATGCAGGATCGAAATCCTGTTCGGTAGCTAGCCAGGAGGTAAACGACCAGGCCTCATTGGTAACCCATCGCCAGGCCCCTCTGGAGTAAGAGCCTCCGAGCCATGCTGCTGAGTTCTCCGGGAGGCAGGTAGCGATGACTCGCTCGAGGTAGTCCTGCTCTTCCTGATTTCCGATTACGGCAAGGTGCCCATTTGCCTCCTCTGCGAATATCCGAGCCTTTTCCCACCCCAGGGTGCGTTCAAGGACGAGGTAATGGCGGTCTCCATTCGTAACAGTTCCCGGTGGGAATGCCGGAATTCGCTGGTCGATGGAGAGGTTGAAGCGTCGTAATTGCGCGTCCAGAGAACCGGGATTCTTCCCGTCGAGGTGCCATTGGAGGAAAAAGGGATACTTGGTCCTGCCGGGAGATGCCCGGACTGTCCCGCTTTCGCTCATGCTGAGATACTGGCCGGTTGCCTCGGATGGCGTGCTGAGCGGAGAGGAAGTGCCGTCCACCCATCCCCACCTTTTTGATCCCGTCATTCCTCCACCCAACCAGGTGATTTTACCTTTCGGAAGTTTGGCGAGAAGCGCCAATCGCTCTTCATCGCTTCGGAGGGTCGCGAGGTGCGCCCCATGAGACTCTGCAAATCTGCTGGCTGCGCTCCAGCTCATTGCAGATCGTACAAAGTAGACCTTTCGGTCCGCCAGATCCCAGGCTCCTTCGGGAAAGCGATCGCGATCTCCTCGGAGAAGTTGCTCCTGAAGATCAAAAAGAGTCCATTCGCGGGCTTGCTGGGGCCGGGGTGCTTCCTTTGTTTCGCGGATCGGATCCCTCTGGAGGTTGGCCCAGGGATTCTCCTTTTCGCCCGAGCTCATGGCGTTTTTCTGCCTTTCCGCAATCTTTGCCTTCCGGTTGGATTCGTCCTTTCTTCGATTGTAGGCCGACCAGACCGAGAGAAGAGCGATGACCAGAACCGCGATAACCAGAATCTTGACGGTGATGAGGCGGTCGTAGCGGCGCGATTCGGTAGCTGCCATCGCCGCGAGGGTTTCGCTTTGCTGGACCGCCCGGTGCTGGGATTCCTTCGCCTCCGCTGAGCTCTCTCCGCTTTCGGGAACCTCGCTGTCACGGGTCATGAGATTCCCCTGACCGAGGTTCTTGAGAAGGGGTTTCAGTCCCTCCTGCAGCGCTCGTGCATCCGAGAACCGTTTGCCCGGGCTTGGATGCATTGCTCGCTGGAGAATGTTCTCGAACCGCGGGTCTAATCGTTGCTCTCGGCTTCGTAATGGTGGAGTAAAGCTACCGTCAGGAAGTTCACCGGTAAGGAGTTCATGCAGCAGGACCCCAAGCGAGTAGACATCGGAGCGCCGGTCTGCCCGGGCCCGCTTATTTGCGACTTCAGGGGCAGCATACTGGAGAGCAATGTGATCCAATCCTGCTGCCGAAGCCGCTCCGCCCTCTCCGTGGTGAGGAAGCCCAAAGTCTCCCACTCTGGGCTCCAAGTTTGAGCCAATCAGGATGTTGTCCGGCTTGATCGCCTGATGAATAATGCCTGCCTTGTGGGCATGCGCGAGTCCCTCGCAGATGGAAAGAATGAGCTTCAGGGCGGTCTTCTGATCTATCGCCTCCCCGCGGGTTGAACGCCGGAGGGATTTCCCATCGACAAAATCCATGACGAGATACAAGAAGCCGTCTGCTTCCCCGAAATCGTGCACTCCAATGAGGTTGGGATGACGAAGCTTAGCCATTGCCCGTGCCTCCTTTTCGAACCTGTTACGGGAGGGACCTTCTCTCCCCGGCATGACCTTGATGGCTACATTTCGATCAAGGGACTTCTGGCGGGCCACATACACCGCACTGCTTGCCCCAGAGGCAAGAAGTTGCGTGACCTTGAAAGAGGGCAGCATCCTGCTAAGTTCTGCGGGCTCTGGTGCCTTGAACGCGTCGTCACTTGTCTGGTTGTGATCCGCCATGCTTTACAGTGGACGAGAAGCCTACCAATAGTAGGTCGAGATCTCGGCGGTGATTTTAGAGGAGTTGATACGAAAAATCGATCACGAGATTCCTTAAATCCCGGGAGCTATCATGCCGAATGTCAGCCGGAAATAAAAAAGCCGCCCAGCGAGAGGCTCGGGGCGGCTTTAGTAAAGAGGGGGGCGGTGGTCACTTGAGAGGTTTCACCTTCACACTACGAATATGAACCTCACTCCCCGGATCGTGGCACTGGATGGCAAAGGTGCCACTGTCGAGGAAACGGTCAAAGCCTCCACGCTCAGCCTTGGTGGGTCCGCCTTCGGGCTGGGTATACTCGATGGTGGTCTTGCCGTTGACCTTGATTGTGATTTTGTTTCCCCTTACCGCGATGTGGTAGTCAAACCACTCTTCGTCCTTATGGGGAGCAGTGTTCATGACATTGCGAACTCCATAGAGGCTTCCAGTTTTTTTCGGGTCTCCCTGGGTGGCATTGATCTGGGCTTCGAACCCTTTCTTTGGCCAGCCGTCTTTCTGGAACTTGGTGTGGAAATAAAATCCTGCGTTGGCGCCTTTCTTGGTCAGAACCTGTAGCTTGGCTTCAAAGTTCTTGAAGTTAGCCTTGTTGACCTTGCCTGTGTAGAACAGGTGAGAACGTGGCCCCTTCACGATGATCTTTCCGTCGCTGACTTTCCAGGAGTCGGGCGATTCGTTGATGGTCCATCCGTCGAGGCTCTTGCCATTGAAGAGTTCGAAGAATCCATCCTTATCCTTGGAACCATGGTGATCTGCCAGGGCGAGACCGGGCATCAGGATTGTGAGTGCGAGTGCGCTGAGCAGTTTCATAGCGGTCCTTTAATAAGGGGCTGCGTAGAGGTTGGCAATGCCAATACAGACTTTGCAGACAGCTTGGCGTGAGATCAGGTTTGCAGGAGGCCTGATCATGAGAAGGAGGATATACTTACTGAGGGCGTTCCAGACTTTTCCGGCGCCGCTGCTCTTCCTCCTTGCGCTTGCGCTCACGATCCGCCGTTTCCCGTGCGATTCGCTCCCGGAGTTCCCGGTCGGCCCGCTGCATGGGAGACTCCCCTGACTGGTCCGCGAGAGCAGGATCATCCTTCTGCGGTGTCCCTGCGTCCCCGAGACTGATACCGAGAAAGAATGGTGCCGCAGCCTTTCCGGCAGATTCAATCGTAAGCGATCTTATGGGGACTCCGGGATTGGGGTTGGGGACTTCCATCTCGTAGACGGCACATCGACGACCACTTTCTCTGCGCTTGCCTCGCCAGACCCGCTCGGCCTCGGGAAGGCTCCTCGAAGAATACCAGTCCGCAATGTGCTGCTGGTTCACCAGGGGGAGCGGTGACGATTTCCTTCCATCAAGGTAGTTCAGGACGATTCTGGCGACTTCGGTTCCAGATGACTCGTAATTCCATATCAGACCTCCAACCAGATATAGATGATCCGCTTTCTGGTAGATCGGAATCTCTTCAATCACCAGCGGCCAATTCCTGCCATAATAGGTATTCATGTCCCGGCCTCCCAGGCGCGAATTAGACCTCGGGTATATTCCAGAGTTCATCTGGAGAATCCCGGCGATGTCATAGCCAGAGACACGACGTGACCTGCATCCCTTAAACGCGGGAATGATCTGGGAGGCAGCACTTCTGTTCTCGAGCCATGTCCCGTGATTGGGGTGGGCATTGTAGAAATCCTCGAGGCAGATCTGCCGCATTGCGAGAAAGGGGCGGAGTTCGCTCTGGACCTCACCAGTTTGTGCTCCTGAGGAAATGCGTTTGTCGCGGAGGTCCACCAGTAAGTTCCGGTAGGTATCCTGGATGTCTGTCAGGACTTTGGGAACCTCAGTCTGGAGGCGGCTTCGAGCACCTCTTAGTTCGGGTGGGAGGAAACTGCTGCTGATAACGGAGTGAGGAGAGAGATAGCCCGATTTCCAATCAAGAGCCGCAATCCGGCTCCGTTCCTTCTCGAGATGAGAGATGTTTTTCCCGTTTTTCTCCAGAAGCTGAGTGATCTTTCCTTCATAGGATTGAAACCACGGGGCAAGCCTACGCTGCAGGGTTTCACGAAACAGATGCTGTAATCGGGCAAGTTCCGGATCTTGGATCGAGGGGGTAGAAGATTGGGGGTCGCTATCCTCTTCCGGCTTGTGTGGCTCCGCCTTCCTCCTGAGGGGGGCCTCGCTTTCAAAAGCAAAGGCCCGGCGACGGAAACGCACTTTCCCCCCTGACTGGTCCCGCCCATCGAGCCACGGTTCCCGCCATCGAAGCGTCCAGTTCCCGCTGCCGTCCGGTCGGATGATATGGAGTTCCCCATTTTCCGTTGTGGAAAATTTCCCCTTTGAAGATTGTTCCTGATCAAAGATTCTCACCGCGCCCTCTTTCATGAATATCAGGCGAACGGGCCCGGAATCTTCCGGGCCAAAGCGGAGGACCCACTCCCCGTCTGGGGGTCGCGCGAGAATCTTGAATATGTCGGCACCGAGCCACTCCAGCCACTCGAGGTTATTGTCGACCAAGGACTCGGCCCGAGGCACCTCCTCCCTTTGTAGAGTTTCAATGCTCTTTTGATGAAGTTCCCTGATGACTTCAAGGTGCCGGTATTCGAGTTGGCCCTGGTGATCGAAGGCATAGCGATTGACGAGGTCGCGCATTTCCGGAGAGATCGTAAACTTTCCGTGTGGAGTGATATAGCGCGGTAGCAGGCCTCGTCCCTGATCAATTTGGGAAAGATAGGGTCCCCATGCGTTTTCGTGGCCCACGACCTCTCGTTGAAAAGCGACGACGTTCCGTTGTCGTGCCAGAACCAGCTCATTTGCTGCACTGGTCACGCGGTTCCGCATTTCAGATTTGTGCGCCCTGAGGAGGAAGGGTTGTTTCTTGGAAGGAATTTTTGGCGGTAGACTGGGTCGGGAGAGCGCCCCGGCTGGCGATTGGCGGATTGGCTTCTGCTCTCCCACTGCGGGAGAGTTGTCATTGTCTTCCCCTCTGAAGGCGAGAATGGCTACTGCGGCCAGTGCCAGCGCGAACAGGGTGAGCAGAGGTAAGGGAATCCCTCCAGAGACGTTGTTCAGTATTTTTGGGGTGGTAATCCGTGTCGTCGTTGCCGGGATTGGCGTCGCTGGAGCAGTGAGAAGGGAGGGTCGTGTCTGCGACGCGGATTTCAGCCAGCGTTTCAGTTCTACCGCGAAAGTTCCCCCATCCTGGGGTCGCTGAGCCGGGTCGCTGCTCAAGACCTGCCCGGAGATCTCTCTCAGCCCCTTTATGTCGGGGACCTGAATGAGGTCAGGGGCTACCCCTGGATTCGGTTCGATTCCAGTCACGAGTTCATGCATGATTACCCCAAGAGAGTAGACATCAGAAGCTGGGCTGGCTGAGGTGAAATCCTCAAGAACCTCCGGAGCGACATATCCTGAGGAAACGATGTCTAACCCTGAACCGGCATTACCGGCAGGTGCGGCCAATCCAAAGTTCCCGAGAACAGGTTTCAGCTGCTGGGTTATCATGATGTTGGCGGGTTTGATGTCGCGGTGAAGAAGCTGGTGCTGGTGAGCCTCACCGAGGCCCTGCGCAATTCCTTCGATGATCCTGACAGCTCGGACTGGATCCACCGTGGCTCCATCGATTGACTTGTGGAGCGCGTTCCCATCAATCAACTCCATGACGAGAAAAAGCATGTGGTCGACCTCGCCAAAGTCATAGACTCCGATCAGATTGGGGTGGGTCAATTTCGCCATCGCACGTGCCTCAATCTTGAAGCTCGTGGAAAAGGGTTGGACCGAAGAGAGCTCCGGAGGCAGGACTTTAATTGCCACGTCCCGACCAAGCGAAATCTGCTCTGCGCGGTAGACTGCTCCCATCTCACCGCAGCCGATGAGCTGCCGAAACTTGAAAGCCGGTAGGAGGGCTGTGAGTGCCCGGGGATCCGGCGCAGTGAATGCGCCATTTTTGACCCGTGAACGTGGTGAGGAATCTCCCATCCATGACCATAATACAGGTAGTTTGCCTCAGATTCAATTTCCCCCTCCGCCCAGTTGACGCTTTTGGAATCACCTGCTGGAGGCCAGACCGACAAAAAATGTTAAGTTGGTGTAAAAGGGGTTCGAAAAAGCATTATGACTGGGTAGTGATTGGGCCTGAACCGTGTCTGATGCTGAATATGTGAGGCCTTTACTGGTTGTCGATGATGACAAGAAACTTTGCGGACTGATTCGTGAATACCTTGATCCGCTGGGTTATCGGGTTTCCATGCGCCATACGGGACCTGAGGGACTGCAAGCTGCCCTCGAGGGTAGTTATGAGGCAGTCATTCTGGACGTCATGATGCCGGGGATGGATGGCATAGAGGTTCTTAAAGAGCTCAGGAAGAAGTCAACCGTACCGGTTCTCATGCTGACCGCGATGGGTGAGGAGTCCGATCGTATTGCAGGTCTTGAAATGGGAGCGGATGATTATCTTCCGAAAACGTTTTCGACCCGTGAACTTCTTGCGCGGCTCAGAGCCGTGATACGGCGTTCTCGCAGGGAAGAGGTTAAATCCAATGAGAGTCGTGACGAATTTACGATCGGGGATCTCTGCTTGAAAGAGGGCGCTCACCTTGCGACCAAAGGGGGTGAGGTGCTCGATCTGACAGCTCTTGAATTTGCGATTCTCGGATCGCTTATGCGGGCTGGAGGGAGGGTCAAAAGCAGAGAGGAGCTGATTGAGGAGGTGTCGAAGCGCAAGTTCGATGTGTTCGATCGCTCCATTGATGTTCATATCTCGGCGCTGCGGAAGAAGCTGGGAGATGACGCCAAGGCACCGATCTACATTAGGACCATCCGGGCCGTTGGATACCAACTTATTGGCAAGGAAGAAGAGCAGGTATGAAATGGATTTCTGCGAGCGCGGATTATTTGAGAGCAACGGTCTGAACGAATCATGTCTCGTCCACATCTTACTCTTTACGGACAAATCCTGTTCTGGTTTTTCCTGAATCTTGCGTTGGTGGCAGCAATTCTTTTTTTCGTGCTCAAGCTTCAGTTTCGAGTCGATCCTGTAGAATTACTTGGGGGTCGGACGAGGGAGCAGTTTCGAGCAGCGTCCAGTGTGATGAGTGGAGAGCTTCGCAATGCTCCTCGGGTGGAGTGGGAGGAGATTTTGACACGATATGCGGGGTTTTATGGGGTTGAAATGGCGCTTTATCGGCCGGAGGGCCAGCTCCTCTGGAACGGGCAGCAGCTCAAATTACCTGATGAGTTACTGCGTGAGGCGGGTAAAAGGCCTGTTCGCCGGGCGCGGCCGGGGAGCGCTGTTCCGCCTTTACGATGGACTGAGGAAGGAAGGCAGGGGAGGAGGCCCGGCCCTGCTGAGGGCGGCAAGGGAGAGGGGCGATTTTTGCGTCGCCCTAGTGGTGAGGCCGAAGGCCCGGAAGGTGAAATCATTGATCCCATTGATAACGCGGTGCGCTCAACTGAGCGCAGACAGCGGCCTTCCAGTCCACGTGGATTGATTGAAGAACCGGATGCGCAGATTATTTATATCGGAAAAGCCGGGAGCCCAAAAAAGCACTGGGCGGCGGCAAGGGTCTCACTCGGAAGCCGGGAATACCGCCATCCTCCAGAGGCTCTGCTGGTGGCGACATCCGAAGCCTTGGGCGGCAATGGAATTTTTTATGATGGCCGCCCATGGTTGTGGGCGATTGCGGGTGGCCTTTTCGTCTCGGCCTTGATTTGGCTTCCCTTTGTCGCAAGGGTGTCACGGAGATTGCGGCGGCTTACCAGTGCGGCGGAATCAATTTCGGAGGGAGACTTTGAGGTAGAGGTAGCTTCAAAGAGAACGGACGAACTGGGGCGCTTGAGCCGAGCTGTGCAGCGCATGGCGAATCGGCTCGATGATTATCTCAGGGGCCAGAAACGATTTCTTGGAGACATAGCGCATGAGTTGTGTTCACCACTTGCACGCTTACGGATGTCCGTGGCCGTCCTCGAGCAGAAAATACCATCGGGCAATCGGCAGGATCTGGACTCTTTGAATGAAGAGGCGGAGCAGCTTTCCCAGCTCATCAACGAGCTGCTTGATTTTTCCAAGGCCTCGATCGCGGTGGAGACTCTTCCAACCCACAGCATTGATGTGGCTATTCTGTTTTCTGAATTGGCTGAGCGGGATGGAATCGGAGGGAATTTTGAAATTCATTGTTCTCCTGAACTTAAAGTCACGGCGAACTCCGACTTGCTTCGCAGAGCCCTCGGCAACGTCATTCGCAATGCCCAGCGTTACGCGAGCGAAGGGGGACCGATCGAACTCAGGGCGGAGAAGACTGGGACAACTGTGATTCTTGAGGTCCGAGACAGGGGCCCGGGAATCCCCGAAAAGTGGTTGGAGAGAGTCTTTGAGCCTTTTTCTCGCCCGGAAAAAGCACGGACGAGGGAAGCAGGCGGGGCTGGCTTAGGCCTGGCGATTGCTAAAACCTGCGTGGAAGGTATGGGGGG
>DFWB01000257.1 GCA_002380675.1 Akkermansiaceae bacterium UBA4145 | reverse complement strand
GCCAACCATCCTTGCCAGCATGAGGGCTCCCAGCTGACTGATCCTGAGCGGCAAGGATATTATTCAGGGTCATCCCCATCATGCCTGCACCCCCAACCCTGAGAAAGTCACGCCGGGTTGATCCTAAATGTGAATCACAAAGATCACGGCCTTTTGGTCCTTTAATACGAAACATAATTCTGTTGGGTAGGGCGAAGGAATCAATCCCCGCAAATTGGGCTATTTCAATGATTAAACAGGAAAGCCGGGTTATTAATCAATGCCCAAGTGAGATCTTGGGCAGCGGTGAGGCGAGGATTTTTGAGCTGCCCCGCGCTCATCTCCACATCTCTGCGAAAACGAACCAACCGAGGGTCCTCTTCAATTGGAATTTTAGCATATTCCAGAGCTTTTTTGAGCTCCTCCATTTTTTTGTCAGCCGGAATCGTAGGAAAAGGTCCCTTTGCGGCCCAGAGTCTGTGTTGATACTCTGCGTCTGCCTCCGCGACCCAGCTCCTGAGGAGTCCCCGGTCCACCTCGCTTAGGCTGGCTGCGTCTTTCTCGACAACCTCTGCGATCCGGGCAGGCAGCCCGGCTTCTCCGCCCGCAATTCCCGCATGCTTCAGAGGATCAGGGTCTGTTGTGATATAGATACGGAATTTGCCTAATGGATGACTCTTGAATCTACAAAGAATCCCGACATTTAGCTTCACTCCCTTGTCGGCGTTGCCAGCAATAACATCCCTCATCTTGAAGACCGCGCGGTGAGGAACCTTGTAGTTCCCTCCACCAACCGCCCAGCCCTTGTTTCCTTCATCGAGGTTCCCGTCAAAGGTTCGCTTCACGTCAAAATCCTTCTGGGTGAACGTGGCTCTGGCGTCCCCGAACACAACCGGCGTCTCTTTGGATTCCGCTTCCAACCCCTGCCATGTTGCTTCCACTTCGGTAACCACAAAATTTCCGTCCTTACTCAGACCGGGGCCACCTTTGAAACCAAGATCCGGAACAGCCTCGACTATCAGACCGGTAATATTGGTGATTTTTGTTTCCAGCGACAACCGATAATCCAAGGGCCGCTCGCCACCGCTACCCCGGATTGACCCATCCGCAAGCACTTCGACCTTGGACTTATCCGAAGTGGAAACAGATTCCGGACTGAGAAGATTCCACTGCGTTCCTATCTCGCCTTTCATCCGGGCCGCAAATTCTTTCGCCTTCTCCGGAAGAAGAGCCTCATAATCCGCGACTGCTTTCTTCGAAAGCGCGATCTTTGCCTCACGTTCATCCTCCAAGCGCTTACGCTCCGCATCATGTTGGGGTTGATATTCCTGAATGGCTTTTGAGGCCTTCGCTATGCCTTCCATTCGCTTGGCCTCACGCGCCTTTCGCGTCGGCTCCCACTCCTTCTCCCGCGCCGCTAATTCAGCAAGCATCGCTTCGTGATCACTCTTGATTTCCGTCCAGCTTTTCCTTACGGCTGCGATCTCCGCCTCGCTCGGCGCACGGTTAATCACCCTGAGAAAAATTTCAGTAATCAGCTTTTCATCGTCCTGCTTCTCCGCCACCAGCTTGGCAATGGCGTTCTTGGGATCGGCGATCGCATCTGCAATGTCAGGGCCGCTCAAAAGAGCCATCACCCCACTGAGTTGAACGTCATTTGCTCGATCACACTCACATGCACTTTCTCTTGTTGGTCTACCGAGGGTCGCCAGAAGCCCACTCTTTGTATCCTGTTTCGCATCGATCTCTTTTGCCTGCAACTTGGGCGCAGCACCAGTCACCGCGTAGACCGCATCGTAAAGGACCTCCGCAGGGAGACGGCGCGCTTTCGCATGCGAGAAGTTGATATCATCGTCTTCGTTCCACTTATTGACACCCAGCGACAATTGATAGGTCCGGGATTTACACACCTCCGCGATGAGCTTGCGGACGTCAAACCCCTCTCGCACAAAGCGCTCCGTGAGGTAATCAAGCAACTCCGGATTCGAAGGAGGATTACCTGCGCGAATATCATCAAGCGGCTCTATCACTCCGGTTCCAAGAAGATACCCCCAGATACGATTTGCGTAACTTCTCGCGAAAAACTGGTTGTCTCCTGCAGTAAGCCACGCCGCTAACTCCTGCCGTCTCGTCAGACTTCCGCCCGCTGGCACCTCAGGATTCTCATGTCTCGCCAGATAAGGGAATGCGGGCTTGGTAATCTGACCCGTTCGCTCGTGCTTCATCTCACCCTCCCCGGCATCCTTCGTGATCTCGTAGAGCGGCTTAGCCCCTTCCACCGCAGTTCCACCAATATTCTGTTTAGGCGCGTTTTTTCCGTCCCTTTCCAGCTTCACCTGCGAGAAGAATGCGGCAATTTCATAATACTGATCCTGAGTCCATCTCTCGAAGGGATGATCGTGACACTTGTTACAATTAAATCGCGTGGCCAGAAACAAATGGGTTGTGTTCTCCATGAGCATATCAGGACTACGATGAATCTTGAAATACGATGCTGGAGGGTTCTCCTTGTTAGATCCTGTCGCGGTAAGGATTTTTCGGACAAAAATGTCATACGGGGTGTTGGCTTCCACCTCTTTCCTGATCCACTCCCGATATATCTTGGCACCTTCTCCACCAAGAAACTTGCTGTTGACCATTAACATGTCGGCCCACTTGTTGGTCCAATGCTGCACGAAATTCGGTGACCCGATCAGGTCATCAATAACCTCCTCGCGCTTTGTCCTTGAATCAGTGGGATCGGCCAGGAACAACTTCAACTGCAAGGGCTTGGGTGGAAGCCCGGTTAGATCCAGATAAACCCGGCGCAAAAACTCCTCATCGGTGCACACATCACTAGGGAGAATCTTCATGCGCTGCCATTTTTCCGATACCAGCTTGTCGATCTCGCCCCACGCCGGGGGCTCCGCCCATTCGAAACCGCTGCGATCCCCCATGACTGTAAGAGTAGTGGCAGCATATGCGCCCTCATAACGAGCGAGCACGGGGGCTTCTCCTCTTCGTAAGGTCGTCATCAATCCATAATCGTCATGAATAGCCACATCCTGATTGGCACTCTCAAGAAATGACTCCCGAGTCACGTCACGCTTTGATCCGTCGGTGTAAGTGGCTACCACCCTTATCTGCTGCTGACCTCCAACCTCTTGGATGACGGGGTTTTTTGGCGCCACTACGATCGATTTCACAACCGGTTTAGGGTCCTCAAGGTTGGATCCATTGGCTATCCAGTCCCTGATGATCTGATAGTACTCGGATCCGGGCTCGGTCACCTGCTGTCCCTCGTGAGGAACGGCTCCAGTCGCCTTCAGCAGCATTAAACTATCGTCAGGAGAAGCGTAATTGACCCGCCGTCCCGATATGTCATCGCTGAAACCCCTGACGTCGAAAAGAGGATCGTAGCCACGGAGTGATAATTTAAATCCATTTTTCCCATCCTTGGCCCCGTGACATGTCCCCGCATCACAACCCATCCTGCTGATCACCGGCTTCACATCGCGGACGTAATCCGGGGCATGCGCGGCTTGAACATTGCTCACCCTCACCGGGACTTCAACCGTGCTGCTTCCAATCCTCACGGAGAGAACTCCTTCTCCATCCCTGAGTGGTTTGACCTGTCCACGATCACTGATCGTGAGAAGATCTCCAGACACCTCCGTAACAACTTGGCGCGTAACATCAACCCGTCCTCCGGTCTTGAGCCTCGCCGTTACCAAAATCTGGGAATAGTGATTTGGCTTAGTGAGCACAATCTCTGCAGGATCTATAACGAGGGCAGAAATCTCATCAGCAGAAATGACTCGCTCACTGAGCTCAGCACGTTTCCCTCGCTTCCGATTCAATCTTCTCCGCTCGGACTTCTTCACCGAGGCAGCAATCTCGTCCCCTCCGACCTTAACCGCGGCTACCTCACGGATCACCTTTCCGCTTTCCACCTCGATGAAACGCACTGCTCCGTCTGCTCCAGCCACCGCAAGGGTCTTTCCATCGGGCGAGAACGCCAGACAGAAAATTTCTACTCCGGGGACACTGATAGAATGGAGCGCCGAGACCTCTCTCGACCAGTAAGCCTCCAGCTTTTGCTTCTCCCCTCCATTCGGAGTCTTGTTGAAGATCTTCTTAATATCATCGGGAATCGAGCTGTCGTAATCCGCATTAAAAATCGTGACCGTCCCGTCTCCATCAAGACTACTGACTGCTGCAGCGTGCTTACCCTTTGCATCGAAAGAGACATCCCAGATCCGACCTGGCATCTGGGGGAATTTTCTTACGACGTTGGCATTATCCCCAATTTTCCGGGCTGTCTGGCGCTTCAGACGGAACACCTGAGGTTGCCCATCAGATCCCCCGACCAGAACCTCGTCCTTTAACGGATGACCCGCTACCGCAGCTATCCCCCCTTTCAATGCGCCCGGGGTAATCGAGGTGAGGTTATCAATAAGCCTCTCCGTTTCCACCTCGGTGTGCTTCGCAGTCATATCCCGTCCTACACTGATGACCTGCTTGCCATCGCGCGAGAACACGGAATCAAGAACCCAGTCGTTGTGCCCACCCATCAAAAGGACCTGCTTGCCATCAGTGACCCGGATTGCCCTCAGCGTATTATCACTACAACCGAACGAAATAAGCGTATTATCCGGAGACCACGCCGCTCCATAAATCGTATCATAGGTTACCGGGACTGAAATTTTCAAAGTGCGCTTGGCAACATCCCATACCTGCACCTCTCCCATCCTGCCGGGGAGACCTCCCGTAACAGCCAGCATACTGCCGTCCGGAGAGAAAGCGACACTCTCAATCCTCTCGGAGAGTCCGACGAGACGAGCAACCATCCCACCCTCAACAGCGTCCTGTAGAATCACTTCGTGAAACCCCGCGATAGCCAGCAAAGAACCATCTGGTGAATAGTCCATGGAAGTAACAATCGGGGCGTCGGCGTAAACTGGAGGATTCTCCATGTCGTATTTCTGGAAAGCATTCTCTGGAGTATCATCAACAGCTCCCTCCGCAATCCAGCGCCGGATAATGGCGATCTCTGTTTCGTGAAGAGCCTTATCCCTCGGAGGCATCTCTGCTTTTCCATCTGAATCTGGAGTGATCTGCTCAAGCAGATAACTCTTCTCGGGGCTCCCGGGGATAACCGCCGCGTCTCCACTCTCTCCGCCAAGGATCAATCGCTTCACGTCCGTAAGAATGTAGTCGCCCTTGGCCTTGGCCGGCTGGTGACAGCCTTGGCAACTTGCCTGCATCAGAGGCCGGATATCATTCCAGTAGCTAACCGGACGAGGACCCGATTCCTTGCTGATCTCTTCGCCATGGATAGCGGCGCACTGCACTATCAGGCTAACTACCAGAAGCTTTGATCGGGAAAGCCTGCGAATCTGTCTCATGAACATAACCTTGAGGGAAAAATGTGACATTCCGAGGGTAAGCTGACAAGACAACCGTCCTGAATTACTCTCTTCAGGCGACGACAGAACCTTACAACCCTGTCATCTTACTATGCTCATTGTGAACATCTCCATCCGACCACCACTACGAGAGTCATAATTGTCTGGCTGTGAGGCATATTCGCGGGCTAGGAGAGAAACATCAAAGGCTATTAGGAGAAAGACCACCGATCTTGATCCTCTCAACACTACCGCTTAGCCTTGGCGCAGATTAATGGCTCATTGGAGGGAATGGTGATCAGCAAACAACTCTGCATCCTGACTCTTTTCACTCACTTGGCAGTCATTGCATCAGGAGAAACAGACCGGACGCTCGGGCGGGAGGCTGAACCCGGTGCGGACCCCGCGACAATCTCAGGATCTCTCTATCTTGATGCATGGAATATCGAGAAGGAATTCCTGCTGACACCCTTGGCGCTTCAGGGGTGGTTAGAGCTCGAACTTCAACCTGACTCACTTCTCTCACCCGAGCGTAGAAACGCCCTCAAGCCAGTCATTGGTAAGTTCCTTGCCGCACGATGCCCGGTCTCGATCCGGGATGAGCCTGTTCCTTTCACTCTCGACAGGATTAACTTTATCCAACCAGACTCATTGGAGTTTACCCCCATCTCCCCTGATCAAACTGTCACCGCAGGAGAGACCTGGATAAGCGTGGTCTTTTCTGCCCCGCAATCTGACCACAGACAAGCACTCCAATTGATGTGGGACCTCATGCCACCGGCTCCCGACTCCGTGACGATCAAAGTAGCAGATCCAGAAGGGACCCGGAAGTTTGAACTCAGCCGGCTTAACCCTGCCCTGAATGTCCGCGGTCGCTTTCACCCGAACGCTCGCACCCCTCCGTCCCTCCCTCCATCGATCGTTGATAGCCCTCCTAGCCTCCTGACTCTTCCGTGGATGAGCGTCCTTCTCCTTGCCGCTGCCATTCTCTGGGGACTTCGTCTCCTACGCGCGCGTAAAAAGAGTCTCCTGAGAATGACCGCCATTATTCTAATCGGTCTGGGCGCTATTCCAGCCAGAGCAATTTCGATCAAAGTCCCCCTGAAGGACACCTGGAACGCTGTCAGTGACACAGACGCCATGGAGATCCTTGATCCTCTCCTTCGGCGAATCTACCACTCTTTCAACTATACGAACCAAGAACAGCAATATGAAGAGTTGAGCCTTGCAGCCTCCGGCGAAGCCCTGACTCCGATTTTTCTCGAATTACAACGCACCCTCCGCAGCAGGGAAAGAGATGGGTCCCGGGTAAGGGTCAATACTATCAAGATATCGGCGTGCACCGTGAGCGACCTGAAAGAGCGCCCCGGTTTTGAAGCTCTCTGCGAGTGGCAGGCCTCAGGAAGGGTTGGGCACTGGGGCCACTTTCACGACCGCACCAACAGCTACAATGCCACATTCATCATCGAACCATCGAGTGGGACATGGAAAATAACCAGACTTGATCTCCACGGCCGCGAGAGAAATCCTGACGCCCAGCAATCAGCACCGCGCCTACCAGAGTGAACACCCTGCTCAGCATACACTCTCTCGAGTTTTCATACTCCAGAAATGGCTATCACATGCTCATCCCAAAATTTGAGTGCACAGAAGGCCAGACTATCGCTCTGGTAGGACCAAGTGGTTGTGGCAAATCCACCTTTCTCAATCTGATCGCAGGAATCCTCAATCCTTCTGCAGGAAGCATCTACATCGACACAACCGAAATCACTTCACTTAGTCGGGCGGCCTCAGCGGCATTCAGGCTTTCGGAAATTGGGCTCATCTTTCAAGAATTCGAATTGGTTGAGCACCTGTCCGTTGGTGACAACGTTCTTCTTCCTTCCTACCTTGGCACCCGAAAAGACGAGGCAATCATAGAAGAGAGAGCGAAGGATCTTGCCCGCGATTTTGGCATTCTCAATTACTGGGACGCGTTCCCTGAAAGCCTTTCTCATGGCGAAAGACAGCGCGCAGCCATCTGCAGAGCCCTCAGCGCACGGCCTAGACTACTGTTGGCCGATGAGCCCACGGGAAATCTCGACCCCGTGAACAAACAGAAAACCCTCGAGTTGATGCATTCCAGTGCGAAAGAGCACAAACAGGGATTGCTAGTGGTCACACATGACCTCGAACTCGTCCACGCCTTCGACGCTGTGATTCAGTTCGAGGAAATCAACCAGCACGGACAGAAATAGACAGCATGCGAATTACAGGCATCGCATATCTCAGCTGGAAGGCACTTCGGCATCGTCCTTTTCGATCGCTGCTTCTAATCGGCACCATTGCGCTAACACTCTACTTTCCCCGTGCTCTGCAGGAGTTCATTAGCCGGAGCGAGGAAGTTCTCAGCGCAAGAGCGAGGTCCACCCCTCTTCTCATTGGCCCCCGTGGAAGCTCTATAGACCTTACGCTCAACGCTCTCTATTTCACACCTCAGGAACTCCCCCCTCTTGACTATTCCTCCTATGAAACTCTCGCCCGAAGGGATTTGGGCAACACGATCCCAATTCACTCGCGCTTCCGCTCGGGAAGTTCTCCAATCGTCGGCACCTCATTAGAATATTTCAAACTCCGCGCACTCTCAATAAATACCGGCCGATCGATGACTCGCCTTGGGGATTGTGTCATCGGAGCACGCCTTGCCGAAAGTAAAGACCTGAAACCAGGTGACACAATAACATCATCTCCTGAAAATATTTTTGATCTAGCAGGAGTGTATCCTCTTCGGATGCGCATCACTGGAATTCTCGCACCTAACAGAACACCTGATGATCACGCGATCTTCGTCGACCTGAAAACTACTTGGATTATTGAGGGCCTCGCCCACGGTCATCAGAAACTTTCTCAAGCTGAAATCATGCGCTCTAGCCGAAACTCCTCGGGGCGCATCCTTCGAGCCAATGCCTCAGTTGTTGAATTCAACGAGGTTACTGAGGCAAATCTAGGAGATTTCCACTTTCATGGAGACTACGGAAACTACCCCCTTTCTTCGGTGATTCTTGCTCCATCTGATAAGAAGCATCGAGCGCTCGCCCTTGCCTCCTACCAGGATCCGGCAAACCCTCAGCAAATTGTCATCCCATCCACCGCGGTCGAGCACCTCGCCAACACCCTGTTCGCCACTCAGCGTCTTGCTTTGGTCGCCTTCAGCCTTCTCGGAATCGCTGCACTGGCTCTGGCCCTGATGGTGTTTCTCCTCTCCTTTCGACTTCGAGAGCGAGAAATGCGCACCTACGGAAAGATAGGCGCAACGAGACTAGCAATCCTCTGCTTGCAGGGAGCCGAGGTCACTATAATTGCCGTTGCCGCGACCATTATTGCACAGATCGGCGTCACCCTCACCAGAGTAGCAGCACCAGACCTGCTCACCCGATTAATCAGCTAGCGTTCAGAATTCTGCCCATGAAATCCACCTTCTCTCCTGCCCTCTTCATTCTCGTCACCGCGACTCTCGTAAGTTCATGCCACAACTCCAATAAGAAAGAGAACCTGTCGCTCGCAGAGAGACGCAAGCCTATCATCGCAACCGTCAACTACCCACTTGCCTATTTTGCCAAAAGGCTATCCGGGGAATTCGCCGATATTCTGTTTGAGACCCCTCCAAACGTAGATCCAGCTTACTGGAATCCAACCGACGACCAAGTAGGCGCAATCCAGGCAGCAGACCTTGTTCTTCTCAATGGAGCCAACTACGCAAAGTGGACTTCGAGTCGCACCATTCCATACGAAGCGACCGTAGTAACCTCGTCATCTTTCGAGGACACCTTCATCGAGCTAAAGGAAGGAACAAGCCACACTCACAAGAGCGGATCCACTAGTCATACGCATGGGGGATTTGCATCAACCACTTGGCTTGATCTTGAACTGGCCTGCAAACAAGCTTCTTCAACCGCAGAAGCTCTTTGCGAACAATTCCCGGAGCATGTGGAGTCCATCTCCAGAAAACTTAAAATCCTTCTCGAGGAGATGAGGGACCTTGATCGCAAGATGAAAAGCGTAACCGCTCCTCTCCGGGGCACTACCCTGGTAGTATCTCATCCTGTCTACCAGTATTGGACTCGCGCTTATGGTCTCTCGGCCCACGCCCTGCACTGGGAACCCATGCAGAAACTCGGCACCCTTGAAATGGGCGAACTCGCGGCGATTCAGGGCGAGAAATCGCCGGTGAAATATTTCATCTGGGAAGGCCCGCCTACTGAGGAGAACATCAAGAAGATCAAAATGGCCGGATTTATCAATATCGTGGTGAACCCATGTGGAGCACGACCTGCGAAAGGAGATTTCCTAAGCGTCATGCAGGAAAACATTTCCTCACTGTCCGAAGCCATTACGCAAGGCACCTCCTCAAACACTGGGACTCAATAGCACCTTTAGACCACGAAGCGCTACCAGATAGCACTCGGAATCCTATCATTGAAATCTTGCTACCTGTCGGTGTGTGTGCAGCCTGTTGCAAATTGAACTACCTTGTATCCATGAACTTCCTCAAACGTATTTTCCTCCTCGGCACCGCCACCGCGCTCGGCCTTTCCTCAGCTCAGGCTGATCATCATCTCTCCGTTCACTACAAGGGAAAAGACGGACCAGGTAAGGGCAAACACGTCGTCCTTGTGAGTGGCGATGAGGAATACCGCTCGGAGGAGTGCCTCCCCATGCTTGGCCGTATTCTGGCAGACCATCATGGATTCGACTGCACGGTTCTGTTCTCGGTGAATGATAAGGGTGAGATCGACCCAAACAACCAGAAGAGCGTCACGAACTCCAAGGCCATGGCCTCAGCCGACCTCATTATCATTGCTCTTCGATTCCGCAATTGGCCTGACGAGGACATGAAGCACTTTGCAGACGCCTATCACCGCGGCATACCAATCATCGGACTGAGAACGAGCACTCATGCATTTCAACTACGTCAAGGCTCCTACCGGGACTTCAACAGCTTTGGCAAGAAAGTCCTTGGCGAAGGATGGGTCAGCCACTGGGGTGGTCACAAGCGTGAGGGCTGCCGAGGGGTCGTGGAAGAAAGCAACAAAAGCCATCCTATTCTCAAGGGCGCTACTGACATCTTTGCCGACAGTGACACTTACGAAGCAGCCCCGCCCGCCGACGCCACCATTCTAATGCGCGGCTTGGTTACTGATTCTCTCAAGCCGGACTCAAAGCCTGTGACAGGAAAGCAGAAGAAAAACCGCGCCACAGGAAAGGTTCAGGACGTAAACGAGCCCGCCATGCCCGTGGCTTGGACTCGGGAATTAAAGAATCCCAAGGGCAACACTAACAGACTCTTCTGCACAACCATGGGGGCCGCAACCGACTTTAAAAGCGAAGGTCTTCGACGAATGATCGTAAACGGCGTCCTCTGGGGCCTCGGAATGGAAGACAAAATCGACGGCAAGGCGGATGTTACTCCGATCGGTGAATACAACCCGACATTCTACAGTTTTAACGGGTTTAAAAAGGGAGTGAAGCCTGCCGACCATAAATAAACCTAGCTTCCTTATAACTTCATTTGCACCCGGGCCGCAGTTCTTCTGCGGCCCGCTTGCATTAAGAGGCAGACCTCTGGCTTATTTCTTCGCACTACCTCCTTGCGCATTGCCCCCCCAAGTTCATCGTCACCACAAATATGAACACACGCACTCTCGGAAGGAATGGATGCAACATCGGCGAGATTGGACTCGGATGCTGGCAACTCGGCGGAAGCGAATTTGGACCGCTGGATGAAACAACGGCGCACGAGATCCTCCTTGCAGCCAAAAATAACGGTACAAACTTTTTCGACACTGCAAACGTCTATGGGGCCGGACGGAGCGAGTCCCTCATTGGCGCATTTCTGAAGAAACATGGCGAGGGTATCACGGTCGCGTCCAAAACCGGAAGAGAGGTTTATCCTGACGGCTACAGTCGGGAGAACCTCCGGAAGTCTACTCTGGATAGTATCGCCAGACTGGGATTACAGCAACTTGACCTGCTTCAACTACACTGTGTTCCTCACTCAGTTCTTCTCGACGGAGCAATCTTCGACTGGCTGCGAGAGCTGAAGGATGAGGGGCTGATACGAGAATTTGGTGCAAGTGTGGAAAGTGTTGAGGAGGGGCTGACCTGCCTGCAGCACAGTGACCTGGTCTCCCTTCAGGTCATTTTTAATCCGTTTAGACAGAAGCTGATTGATGAGCTATTCCCTCGAGCGGAGGAACTGGGGGTAGGCATCATTGTTCGGCTCCCGCTAGCGAGCGGTCTACTCAGCGGAAAGTTCACTGCACAGACCGTCTTCGGGGAAGATGACCATCGAAACTTCAACCGCGATGGGGCACATTTTAATGTCGGGGAGACGTTTGCAGGAATCCCGTTTAAAAAGGGCCTTGAGCTAGCTGATCATCTTCGCGGCCTCGTCCCAGAGGGAATGACAATGGCTCAAATGAGCCAACGATGGATTTTAGACTTTAGCGCGGTTTCCGTTATCATTCCCGGAGCGAGCTCTTCCGCTCAAGCCCGCGAAAACGCTGGCGTCACCAAGATTCCTCCCCTCTCATCAGACCTGCACTTGGCCCTCCGCCAGTTCTACCAGAAAGAAGTTCATCAGCATATCCGAGGGGCTTACTGAGATCCAGCGCACGAATCGCGCAAGCGTTTCTGTCAGTCAAAACCTCAATGAAAATCACACCAATTACTTCAGCAGCTTTGGCTGTCCTACTGAGTTGGACCACGAGCATCTGCAATGCCGACTCAAAACAATCTCTCAAGATCAAGATCAACCCTGAAAACTTCAATGCCTCAAGAGCAGACATTGAAGCGGTATGTCGATCAGCGGGAGACCAGCTGATGAAGCAGATGGAGGGGTTGCCAGCCCTTACCGTGCAGGTAAGCCGGGGCCAGCATGGGCCTATCGCACTCTTCAAGCGAGGCAAGGAAGGTGAATACTTGGTGAAATTGGCCACTGAAAAAACCTTCTGGGCACAGTACGCCTACCAGTTTTCTCACGAAATCTGCCACGTTCTCTGTGGATACGAGAATGATTATCGTGGGAATTTATGGTTCGAAGAGTCTCTTTGTGAGACAGCGTCACTCTACTGCCTGCGGGCGATGTCACGGGAATGGAGGAACACTCCTCCTTATGGCAACTGGAGAAGCTACTCTCCTGCTCTCTTCGACTACGCTGACAACATCCAGAAAGGGCGGAATGATTATATCGAGATCCTACGCATTGGATTGCCCGTGTATTATCGGAAACATGCAGCCCATCTTTCTGATAATCCTACCGATCGAAAAAAAAATGGTGCTATTGCCCTCGTTCTCTTGACCCTCCTCGAGCGAAATCCGGAGCATTGGAATGCCATCCGGTGGTTAAACTCCTCGCCCTCTCCTGAAGGAGAAACCTTTCTTCAGTATCTGACAAAGTGGCACCGTGCTGTGCCGGAAAAACATACAGACTTTGTTGAGGACACTGCTTCTCTCTTTGGAATTTCCTTGCCCGAACTCCCTTAAGTCAGGGAATGATCTGCCTCTCGGGTGCTTCCGGACCGATGGCAGGCGCATAAATGATACGAATCTGCCCCGACCCCGCAAACGGAGGAGTGCCTGCTACAAGGAAAGAGCCATCAGGAGAAAACGTCAGATGGGCAAGGCCAGCTCCACCTTCTTCGAGCGACATCAACTCTCGCCTTGATTCCACATTCCACAACCTGAGACTTCCATCTGCACTGGAGGACGCGAGAGTTCGCCCATCAGGAGAGAATGCCACTGACCAGATTGCCTGCTTGTGCCCCTGCAAGGATCCCAGATGCTTTCCGGTTGCCGTATCCCAGAGGCTGACCGCATTTTCGAAGTCATCAATACCAAAGGTAAGCGCCAGCACAGTCCCGCTTGGCGATATAGCAACACTTGATCCGAAGGATTGGTCTCCGTGCTCGATCCGCAGGAGTTCTGTTCTTGTGCCCGTATCCCAGATCACACTACTTCCTCCCCTTTCAACGGCAGCAAGGGTCTTTCCGTCAGCTGAAAAGATTGCCTGCCGACCAACAATGCGGGCGATTGGCGCAGAAAGATCATTCATATCCCACCATGCCAGATCATCTCGCCAACCCACGGTCACCATCGTAAGACCATCGGGAGCCATGACGATCTGATCAACCCGAGAACTTCCACTCTCGAATTCCGTAATAACCTGACCTTTGTCCAAGTCCCTGATTCTCACCTTCCCCCCGGGCATCGCCTCCGCAAGAGAGACCAGATCATTACTCATGGCCGCAACAAAACGAGAGTAGCGCTCGTTCGACGAATCAACCTTGACCTCATGAACCACTTCCCGGGTATCGAGATTAATAATGGCAACTTTACCCTTTCGATTAAGTGCACCAACATACCGACTATCCTGAGAAAAGCTTAGAGGCCTCCATTGCCCCTCAAGAACTTCTGCCTCAGCAGGCCCCGTCACCGGCCAGACCTTTACCTCGCCATCCTTACTCCCACTCGCAATCAGGCTACCCTCTGGTGATAGCGCGGTTGCCCACACTTCACCCCGATGACCATGAAGAGAGCGGAGAAGCCGCCTGTTCTGAAGATCCCAGAGCCGCACGGAATGATCCCAGCTACTTGAAGCAATCACTTGGGCGCCCCAATCTGCCGCAAGAGAAGTTATCATTCCCGAATGCCCCTCATCCGCTGGACTACTGGGAAGAAATCCCAGCTCCTGTCCCGTTTCAACATCCCAAATTCCCAGATAGAAAATTCCGAGCTCCGATTTCTCCACATGAGGCGCCACAACGAATTGGCCGCTGGGTGAAAAAAGAATTCTGCTCCCCCCCGGAAATAACCCCCGCAGAGGGGCAGCCGAGTCCTCAAGAACGGTCCGTCTCCCTTTGCTCACCTCCCACAATACGATTCCTTCCGGTGATCCGGTAGCGAGAACCTGCTCGTCGTCAGAGAACGCAAGCGGGCCACTCACATTCGGAAGCTGCCTGACCGACTGCCAGCTCTCGGTATCCCACAAAGTAACACCACCCCCACCACTCGTCGCGAGAAACTCATGACTTGGGGAAAGGCTAACCGCACCCCCTCCAACCTGTCCGATCAGCTCACGACGCACCTCGCCGCTCTCGAGATCGTACACTACGACTCCACTGCGGTTGGCAACGACGAATTCTTCATCTCCTTCGAGAAAGGCGACGGCCGAGGCAGGTCCCGCTACGGAGATCTGAGGTTCCTCTGCTTCAACGTCCCAGACTTGAACTGATTCTCTGGTTCCCACGGCAAGCAGGCGGCCATCGCCAGAGAACGCCAGAGAATGAACCGGGGCGGCCTGACGCGACAGCGTCCGGTGCGGAGCGCCGAGGCAAAGGGATGCAAGATAACGCCACTCAAATCCACGCAATTCTCCCGAAGGATCAGATTTCAGCTGCCTCTCGAGAAGGCTCAGAGCCTTAGCAATATGCCCATCCTCCACCGCGTGATAACCCACATTGATATCAGCGACATACTCATGAAGCCTTGCCATGGATTCGCTCCGGATAGCCTCTTCCCTGTCGCCGAGAGCCCTTTCGTAAGCAAATGATGTCTCCCTCTGAGCTTCTCGCGCCTCTTGTTCAGCAAGCGTCGCTCTCAGGGCCTGCCGCATGCTGACAATGACCCCTCCAACGAGAACAGCGAGCAACGCTACCGATGCCACCACCGATGTCCGGTGCCTTTTGATAAACTTGCCAATCCGGTCGGCAGCGCGGGGTGGACTCGCCAGAACCGGTAATTGCCGTAGGTAGCGATCAAGATCGGCCGCAAACTCACTCGCACCGCCATAGCGCTCCGCTCTGTCTCTCTCCAGAGCCTTCATCACGATCCAATCGAGGTCTCCCCGAATCTCCGCTTCCAATCTCGCCGTAGTCGACGAACGTTCACTCCCGATCCGCTCTCGATCCTCGACACGTGAGTGACGCAAGCGGAGAGACGGTCGGCATGAATCAGTCTCCTTCAACGCCTGACGAACTCCGTCAATGCCGAGCTTTCTCACGCGATCAGCATCGAGCGGCGTGTAACCCGTCAGCAACTCATACAACAAAACACCGAGCGAATAGACGTCACTCCGCGTATCAACATCGACCTCGTCGCGCAAAGCCTGCTCAGGACTCATGTAGATAGGAGTTCCGACGACTGTGTCATGGATGGTGACAGTCATATCCGCCCCTAACCAATCAATTGCTTTCGCCACCCCGAAATCGATGACCTTCGGCACTGGCCCACCATCGCCCTTTACGATGAGAATATTTGAGGGTTTTAGGTCCCTGTGGATTACCCCTTTCTGATGAGCATGCTCAATGGCTCGACATACCTTCAGCATGATCACAATACGCTTTCTCAAAGAAAGCCTCTCCCCGTTGCAGTATGTTTTGATATTCGTCCCCTCGACGAAATCCATGACAAAGTAGGGGCGGCCATCGGGACTCGCGCCCGCATCCAGAACTCTCGCGATATGAGGATGATCCATCACCGCCAGAGCCTGCCTCTCGACTTCGAAGCGGCGAATGACACTTCGAGTGTCCATCCCCAGCTTAATGATTTTGAGGGCAACCGTTCTTCTTACGGGCTGCTGCTGCTCCGCCTTATACACCCTCCCACCTCCACCCTCTCCAACCAGCTCCTGAAGCAAGTAGGGTCCAATGTGATCGCCCGGCTCCTCACCGGCACCAAGATCCTCCTGACTTTTCAACCCCCTCGTTGGATCTTCGACCGCCGGACGTTCCAGAAAGCTCCCTGCCTGGGTGGATTCAAAAAGCAACGACTCAACGGCCTCCTGCAGCCCATGATCGCCATCACACTCACGTTTCAGAAGATCCTTCCGCGCACTGGCATTCTCACAAGACATCGCTGCGGTGAATATTTCCCGCACCCTGTTGACAGGGAACATCTCCTCACCTTTGGGCTGAATCACTTTAAATAACGATGAATTGAGGCCACAGAAGCGGGGGCCAATGCCTGAATTCCAGCCTCCCCGGATAAGAAGTCCACCACTTTCTCACTTCTTATGAATGCGTCATTTCGCTCCAGTGCCCGCGGAAAACTCTACGCTAGCTGTCTAATTGACAGAGCTCATCCGATTTCGGAACCTGAAAGAACCTTGGAAGAAGTTACTCGTATCCTTTGTCGCCTGGAGGAAGGAACGTGTACAGCCGGAGATCTTCTCCCTGCCGTCTACGAGGAGCTCCGCCGCCTGGCTAGAAGCAAGATGGCAGGTGAGCGGTCGGACCATACCCTTCAGGCAACCGCGCTCGTCCATGAGGTCTGGATACGACTGGAAAGATCCGCCTCTGGCTCTTGGCAGAACAGGAACCATTTCTTTGGAGCCGCCGCTGAGGCAATGCGACGCATTCTGGTCGATCACGCACGGAAACACCTCAGTCAGAAGCGCGGATCAGGCGCACAGAAAGTTGAGTTGGATTCCGCCTTATCTTCCATTGTCGTCAAAGCCCCGAGAGAAGAGCTTATTGCGATTCATGAAGCTCTCGACAAGCTGGAGAGAGAGGATCCACAAGTGTCGCAGCTCGTGAAGCTTCGCTATTTTGTCGGGATGACTATGGCTGAGGCTGCTGACGCCATGGACCTCAAAAAGAGGGCTGCAGAAGCCCTCTGGACCTACGGAAAAGCTTGGCTTCACAGAGAAATCAAAAAAAACACCTAGTTACTTCTAATCTGCCAAATTCATGCGGATTTACCATTCCAAGCACGCTGCTATAATTAAGAGTATATTTCCCATGAAAAAGTACCTCCTTCTAAACACTGTATGGCTCGCTTTCGCGCTGGGCGCGTTCCTACTTGGCCGCTCCACATCTGGAGATGCAGCAGGATCGGACCAAACCCTCATCCGGAAGAGTAAAGGCAAGTCGACAATTTCCCGAAGTGGATCTTTAGCAAATACGACAGGAAGCGCTGGAGACTCAACTCGTATCAGCCGCGGTGGGGGCCAAGATGGAGCACGGGTGACGATCGGCCAGTTTCTCAACGAGCGCGATCCCCTGCTGGCAAATCGCATGTTCGCGGAGCTCATCCTTTCGATGGATGCCTCCTCCGCTGGGGGCATCTTTGAAGAACTTAAAAGCAAGCGAGGTCAGGGATCGGATGAACAGATGACACTCTTCCTCCGGGCCTGGGGACAGATCGATGGGTCGGCCGCAATGGAGGCAATAGATGAATTTAAGAGAGATCCCCGCCGCCAGGCCCAAGCCGGCATCGCGGCAATATCAGGATGGGCAAGCAAGGATCCAGAGGGTGCCAAAGCTTACTTAGCCTCTGTCGATAATGAAATGGCCAGGGGAGTCCTCACCCAGGGAATCGTCAGCGG
>DFWB01000275.1 GCA_002380675.1 Akkermansiaceae bacterium UBA4145 | reverse complement strand
GGCAGCCTTGCCCGGGGTCGCCAGATTTACGGCCAGCTGTGCGTGACCTGCCCTGGAAATCTGGAGAAGGAGGGGTCTCTTCCGACAGCGATGCGTTTCCACAAGGGACAATTTCGCAACGGGAAGGACCCCTACCGGATGTTCCAGACCCTTGAGCGGGGTTATGGCCTCATGGTTCCCCAGCCGCAGTACAGTACCGCGCAGAAATACGACATCATCCACTACATAAGGGAGGCCTTCCTGAAGGATGCCAATGAGAGTCAGCTTTCCAAAATCGACGAGCAATACCTCGCGCTCCTGCCTCGTGGGATGACCACTGTGGAGGAACGGCAGGAGCCAAAGAAGGCCCCGCAATACGTTCTCCAAGATTACAGTAATGCCCTGTTTTGGACCATGCAGGTTGAGGGGGGCAATATTGCCCAGAAGGGAATTACGATCAGGGTGGATGATGGCGCCGGTGGTGTTGCTGCTGGAAAGGCTTGGATGCTCTATGATCACGACACGATGCGACTGGCAGCTGCGTGGACGGGGGATCGGTTTGTCGATTGGCGGGGGATCGCTTTTGATGGTTCCCATGGGACTCACACGAGTATTGCCGGGGAGAAGAAGTTTGTATTTCCCAATCTCCCGATGTGGGCAAACCCGGAAACCGGAGATTATAAGGATCTGCGCATCAGCGGCCGGGACAACAAGCCTTACGGGCCCCTGCCGGGAAATTGGGTAAGGTTTCGTGGGCTGCGATACGCAGGGAATGACGTCGTCGTGTCCTACACGGTGGGGCAAAGAGAGGTTCAGGAAGTACCCCGGTGGAATGCGGGAACCGGGGCGTTTGTTAGAATTATGAGGGTAGGCGCTGGAAAGGAATCTCTCCGAATGAAGCTCGATGCTGCTACAGAGCATACCTTTCCGCCGCACGAGAAATCGAAGATCTACCGGATCGTGATAAGAGAGAACGTTACGGTGGAAGCTGCGGAGCCGGGGGACGTTGAGCGATTTGACCCTGAACCAGGGCGGAGGTTCCCCGGGCGGCTCGTGACTACTATCGTCCCGGGTGAGGAGGAGGGCCCTTTTGCGATCGACGTGCTGCCAACGCCTCCGCCCTCTGAGAATCCTTGGCAGTCGTGGATGAGGACCTCAGGATTCGATTTTTTCGCGGGTGGTAAGAGTGCCGCGATTTGCACCTGGAACGGAGATGTCTGGATCGTTGATGGTATCGACCGAAGCGAAGGGGTGCTCCAGTGGCAGCGAATTTGCTCAGGGCTCTTTCAGCCGCTGGGCCTACGAATAGTGGAAGGAAAGATCTATGTCGGGTGCAGGGACATGATCGCTCTTCTTCACGATGAAAATGGAGACCGAGAGACGGACTACGTTGAGGTTTTCAACAATGATCATCAGGTTACAGAGCATTTCCATGAATTCGCGATGGGCCTCCAGACCGATGATGAGGGGAATTTTTACTATGCGAAGTCGGCACGCCATGCTCTTACCGCGGTGGTGCCGCACCATGGAACCCTGCTCAGAGTGAAGAAAGACGGTAGCCGTACGGATATCCTTGCAACTGGGTTCCGGGCAGCCAACGGGGTTTGCCTGAACCCGGACGGAAGCTTTATTGTAACCGATCAGGAAGGCCACTGGAACCCCAAGAACCGGATTAACTGGGTTGAAGGAAAGGGAGAAGAAGATTTCTACGGAAATATGTTCGGCTACCATGGGATCACCGATTCCTCCGACTCGGCCATGACTCCACCTCTGTGCTGGATCACAAATCAGTTTGATCGTTCACCGGCAGAATTACTCTGGGTGCCAGAAGACTCTGCCTGGAAGTCTCTGCGTGGCTCTCTTCTTAACCTTTCCTATGGTTATGGTAAGATTTATGTCGTTCCTCATGAGAAAGTCGACGGCCAGGTTCAGGGAGGGATGTGCCAGTTGCCGTTTGAAAAATTACCGACCGGTGTGATGCGGGGGCGTTTTCATTCTGGAGATGGTCAATTGTATGCGTGCGGGATGTTTGCGTGGGCCGGTAGTCAGCAGCAGCCGGGAGGATTCTACCGGGTGCGGGCAACGGGAAAACCTGCCTATGCGCCCGTCGGTCTCGAAACCGCCCCACGCCAGGTGCGGGTGTCATTCAGTGAGCCTCTTGATCGGGAGTCCGCAGAGAAGACCGGAAATTGGGAGATTGAGGCCTGGGATCTCAAGCGGACCAGAAATTATGGTTCCCGGCATTACAACCAACGGCGCTGGCAGGTTACGGGGGTGGCGCTGAGTGACGACGGCCGGGTCGTGACTCTTGAGGTTCCTGACCTGATGCCCACCTGGGGAATGTCAATCCGCTGCAAAACAAGAGGGGTGGGAGGAGCAGAGGTAGTGCGAGAAATTCACAATTCTGTTCACAATATTGGGAAGTAGGCGCCTATCTTCCGCTACCTTAATCTATCATGTTAACGATATAGTTAAGCACTACGGATAAAAGTCTCCTTGCTTGATTGGTAGGGCGGGGTCAAGTTGGAATTAATTCTGCTCCACCAAAAGTATCGACCATGAATGTTTCCCCCCGAACTTCGGCTGCGCTCCTAGCGGCGCTGATTATGCCAACGCTCCCGACCCAAGCCGATTACGAGGTTGATCTAGACCTTGGATCACTCCCTGAAGGGATCACGACCATTTCCGGCACAACAGCGGAGTTTGTCACAGATAATCCGCTGAATCCGGAAGAGAAAATTACCATTGGCGGAAACAACAATGCAGACAACATCAGAGGATCCGAAAACGCTCTAGTGCTATTCAATATCAACGAGACTTTGAGTTGGGGCAATGAGCTGGTTCATCAGTTCACCCTCGACGCTCCCTCGGTCATCAATTTTATTCCCAATCTCAATGACGCGGAGGGTGACCCTGATTTCTTCCTTTTGGAGGGCCTCACTACCGACGCTGACCTCGTGCCAGGAAAAAACGTGGCAACTGAAGGGATTTGGTATGCTTTCATGGACGGAGACAATCCCGCTACTGAAACCGTCACCCTCCGACCGGGAACCTACTATTTCGTCGTGGAATCCTACAGCGGCTCCGATACGACCCCGATTGAGCAGGACTCAACATTCTCGATGGATATAGAAGTGCTTCCTGCCCTGTTCCCGGATGAGGTGAGTGTTGACTTGGGGGTGATAGGGACAGAGTTAACACCCCTCAGCTTTGACACCTTTGGCTCAGATTTTGATACTCAGCTTGCTATTTTCTCCAGCGATACGGGAGAGCTGATTCAGGAGAACGATAACGACCCTGAAGATGGCGGACTTGGGGATGGGACCCAGAGCAGGATTGCCTTCCCTGATGGCCTCGCCGGAGGAAGTTACATAGCAGTGGTCGCCGGTGCCGGTGCCATTTTTGAAGCTGGGCCTGTGACCGGGGTCGGAGGCGCTACCGGAAGCGTCGTCTTCAACCATACGGCGAATACTACAGATCCCGACGCGATCGGTGGCCTTGGAACGGAGATCACGAGGACGTCGCCGGGGGAAGAGGTCTCCGAGACGGTCTGGTTTGTGTTTCAAATTGAGGGATTTGTGGATAACGGGCCGTCGAATTTTCAGGACATCGGCAAGGTAGCGGATGCATTCGCCCCGTTTGAATTGAACACTTTTACAGGAACGACCATTGATACGGAGCTGGGTCTCTATGATGCGGCCGGAAACCTTGTGATTAACAATGACGATGCTGGCGGGACTCTCCAGAGTCAGCTGGATTTTCCGACGGGTTTGGCTGAGGGCTTCTATTTCCTCGTGGTCGGGACCTACAACACGACGTTCAATCCGATTGATTTTGATGTGACTCTCGGAGGCGCCGGGGGCTCCTACACGCTCACCCACCCCAACGGTCTTGAGACGGGCACCCTTGGGGCCGCAAGCTTTGAATGGTACCGCTTGGAGGTAGGTAGCCCCGTTGGAGGCGGCGGCGGCCCTGGTGGCGGCGGTGGCGGGTCGTCCCCGATTCAAATTACCGGTATCAGCTACGACCAGGAACGAAACGAGTTTACCGTGGCATGGGAAGCAACGATTCCCGGGCCGTTTCTCATTGAACTCGGAACGGCAACTGATCTTGCTGCGATAACCCCACAGGTAAACATCTTGCCTGAAGTGCTGGCGGCGGGGATTACCGAGTCGCCTATCACGGTAAGAGTGCCTCCCGGCTTGGTTAACGAGCCACAACTCTTCTTGCGCGTCTACGAAGATTCCCAGTAGATCACTTTACCTCCCTGACAACGGGGATTGAGGCGCCGAGTCTTTCCTGCCATTTCAGTAACTCTGCGAGCAAAGTTTGGGCTGTCTCAGGGTGAGCCGCGGAAAGATCTGTTGATTCCCCGAGGTCCTCCCGGAGGTTATACAGCTCAAGCTTATCGAAGTGGTAGAACTGGATGAGCTTCCAGTCGCCTTTTCGTATTGCGGCCCCTGGAGTCCACATGGATCCGTGGTAATGGGGGTAATGCCAGTAAAGCGTACGGGATGCGCTGTCCTTAACCTTTCCATTCATGAGGCCGACAAAACTCTGGCCGTCCATGTGCTGTTCTGGGCGGAGGGGAAGACCGGCAAGTGAGAGGAGAGTGGGATAAATATCGGTGCTAAGCACAGGAGTGCTGAGCTGCAGTCCTGCACTTCTCCGTTTTGGCATTCTTACAATCAAAGGAACACGGATTCCTCCCTCGTAAAGCCATCCTTTGCTGGCGCGCAATGGGAGGTTACATCCCGGGCCTACACCTTGTTTGGTGGCGAGACCTCCATTGTCCGAGAAGAAGAAAATATACGTGTTTTCCAGAATGCCCTGCGAAGCCAGGTGCGTAACAAGCGCCCCGACCGAATCATCGACGGACTGGACCATGGTTGCGAGGGCCGCGTTGTCCTGACGAGGCCGGCTCCGACCATCATGCTCCCTGATGGCTATTGGAGAGGGGCCGAGCCGTGCGGCCTTATCCCGGTAATGTGCATGATATCTGTTCTCTGGAATGATGGGGGTGTGGATGTCGTAATAAGAGAGGAAGGCAAGGAACGGCGCATTCTTGCTTTCGGTGATGAACTTTTTTGTCTCTCGGGTGAGGTCAATTGTGCCGTGTTTCCTGCCAGTGGTAGTGCCATTACCCGGAGAACCCTTGGAGGGATTCTCGTGGGGATCGTAATATTTCTCGAATCCCTGCTTGTCGGGGCTGAACTGGGTGCCTCCCAGATGCCATTTGCCGGTATAGAAAGTAGAGTATCCCCCCTCTTTCAAGGCCTCGGCGATTGTGACCTCTTCCAGCGCGAGATGGTGATCGTCCGAAGGGGTCTTTAATCTGCGACCCTTTCCGCTGCTCCCGGGAATCCAATCAGTGATGTTGACCCTGACCGGATGCTTGCCGGTCATGAGGGAGGCCCGGGTTGGTGAGCAGATTGATGCTGCCGTGTAGGCATCGGTAAAGCGAATGCCCTCTCTGGCCAGACGGTCGAGATGAGGAGTTTCGTGGAAGGTTGACCCGTAACAGGCAAGATCAGCCCAGCCGAGGTCGTCGACCAGGAGAAAGAGGAAATTTGGCTTGGCCTCTTTCCCGGAATTCCTCGCGATGACGTCTGAGGACAGGGTGAGGCCGTAAGCGAGAATAAGAAGTAAGATGCGCATGGTAGTTACTTGCCAAGGTAGAGATCCCTGCCCATTGCGAGGGCGGCGATCTTACGATCAGCTACCGAGCGCTTGAGCATCCAGAACCCGCAATCGGGATGAATATACTGGACCCGCCCGGCCCCGATCACCTTTTCGGCCTCCTCGATCGATCGCGCGATATCTTCCGCGGTTTCTACAGCGTTAACCTTGATGTCGACCACCCCCAAGCCAATGCCAACCGTTTGATTGAGGTCCTTGAGAGCTTGGAGGTCATCCTTGGGGCGATGAGCAAGTTCGAGGACGAGGTGGTCGGCGTGCAGGGAGTTCAGGAACTCAAGGAGAGGTTGCCACGCACCGGCCTGAATGGTCTGACCTCCATAGTTGCCGAAGCAGAAGTGGACGGCAGTAGGCCCCTCGAAGGCATCCAGAACCTTGTTGATAGCCTTGGCCGCAAGTGGTCCATCAGACGGATTACCGGGAATGTTGGCCTCATCTACCTGCAGGCAGGAGCACGGGCACCCCGAAACCTGTTCGGCCATGACGTCTGCGAGGGCGAGAGTCAGGGCCGTGAAGTCATGGTAATGTTGGTCCAGAAGAGTACGGGCCAGCATATAGGGGCTGGTGACGGTGAACTTGAATGGGCCACCGGCAACCCTGGCCGCTCGCTGGCAGTCCTCGATCAGGTTGAGGCCACCTCCATGGAGTGCCTCGCGGACCACAGCGGCTGGTTTCGCCCGGAAACCCATGCTGTGCATGGAGCGGAAAGCCTCTGCGTCTTTCCGTCCAATGGAGGTGTCACAGCCGCCCATCGGTGCAACGAAATACTCGATCATTCCGTTGGTGTCGGGGTGGTTGATGTCGAAGCGGTAGAGCTCCCCATCTGTGGGGAGGTCAATCCCGGCCTGTCGCTGGGTGTCAAAGATGACCCTCGTGGCATCGGTGACAGCTTGCTCAGACGGCAGCGCGCTCAACCAGTCGGGGACGGGATACGATCCCACCGTGGTAGTCAGGATGCCCGGATTCTCGGGCAGGGGGGTGATAGTGTTCATGTTGACCAGTAGATTGCTGCCTGAGGAGTAAATCTTGAGCGGACAGGACGAACTTGCAAGTTACGATACTTCCTTAAGGTCGCGCGCGAATGCCTCCCGGTGACTCTTCTCGGGTCGGGGGCTGAAGAAGCTGACCAGAATAAATACCGCGACATTCACAATGATGCCGCACAAGCCCACATCAAGAAGACCCTTGAGGGTTGTGGTTCCTTTCAGGACCCAGCCTTCGCCTCCAAGTAAAAGCTGCCCGAGGGGCGGGAAGAGACAGACGGTCAGCAGGCCAGCGGCGAGACCTGCGATTGCGCCCCATCGGCTCCCACGGCGGAGGAAAATCATGTCGAAGGTGATGGGAACGAGCTGGGCCGAGAAGGCCATGGCGAGGAAGAAGAAAGCAGTGATGGTATCGAGAAGTCCTCGCAGGTCCTTGCCGGCAAAGGTGATGGTTGCGGCCGCAATAGTGGCCACTATGATAACCAGCCGGCCGATCCAAGTCCGCTCCCGTTCTGAGGACTTTTTCCTATATGGGTGATAAAGGTCTCGAGTCACGATCGCGCTCACGGCATGAAGGTTTGAGTCAGCAGTAGACATTGATGCCGCCATGACCGCCACGAGGATTAGTGAGACGAGGATAAGCCCAATGGTGCCGAACATTTCAGGGAAGTAATCCTGAATAACATGAATCAGAACCTGGTCCGTCTTCGATCCGTCCGGGAGGTGAACTATGCCATCAATCATTTCTGGTTCGTAGAGAACCCGGCCGCCGAGGCCGACGAGGAAGACTCCGAAGATGAAGCACACGGGGAGAATGGTGGAGAAAGCGATGGCTGCCCGACGCAGGGTTTTGGAGTCGCGGGCGGCATAAAAACGCATCCACTGGGCAGGCTGGATAATGCTGGCTAACGATGCAAAGGCACAGAACGTGAGGATCTTCCAGACGTTGTGGGGATTGGTGTCCTCCGGGTCCGGAACGGTGAGGAGGCTCCCGTCGAGCTCCGAGGAAACCCGGGCAAAGAAGTTGGACGGGCCCTCAAGAGCATAAATGACGGCCACCCCGGACAGAACCATGGCACTCAGCAGAATAATTCCCTGCATGACATCGGTCCACGCAACCGACCGCATTCCGCCGATAATCACATAGATCATCGTAACGAGGGAGAGGGCGGCCACCCCGGCGTCTTCCATTGTAACTTGCCAGCCAAAAATGGAGACATGCTCGATTTCCTGAAAGAGGCCATCAGCGAGCAGGCCACCTCCCTTGATCTGGATGACGACATAGGGAATAACGTAAAGAGCTCCGGTAAGAGCGATCATGATACGGAGAGCAGGGGAGTCTCCGTAGTAGTCGGTCACCATGTCTGCAGGGGTGATGTAGCCACGTTTCCGGCCAATCCGCCGGATACGATTCCCAAGCAGGTAGATTGCCACGGCTGCCACCGGAAGGTTGAGAGCATAAAGCATGGGCGCGATGCCTCCTTCGTATATCCAGCCAGGGAAAGTAAGGATAGCGAAGCTTGAGAAGAACGTCGCCATGATGGTGAGAGAAGTAACGATCACGCCCTGGCCTCGACCCGCGAGATAGTAATCCGTTTCGGCGCTCGTGGCGCGCCGGCTGCGGAGGAGGCTGACCACTCCGAGTGAGAGCAGCCCCACCAGATAAAATGCAAGGACGATATAGGGCCATGTCCCCAGACTCAGGGGTGCCTCCGTAGTGGCCAGAAATCCTGAGCCAAGTGATTCTAGTCGGAGTCCTTCCACAACGTCAGAGCGGCAGCGAGTATACAGGTTACCATTACGAGAAACCAGAAGACCACCCAGAGGTAGAGGGCGGGTATTCCGAACCAGATATTGGGAGACTCACTTGTGCCATCAATCATCGCTGCTCCAGGCCCTGGTCCGAGAACCAGTGCGATCAGGAAAATAACGGTTAGAAGCCAGCTCCTTCTCAAGATCTCTTCATAACAATGGAGAACTCCTCAGGGTGTCGATGCAAAACTTACGCCAGCGGAATGAGACGGTCACAGCTGAGGCTTGTCTGGTTCTGGAATCTCGGTTTCAGTAGTGGCAGACATGTCCTCTTCCTTCAGGGTCCGCTCCGTTTCGTTTCGCACGCGTTGGATGCAAACCCGGTTTCCCTTTCAGTATGGGATAGCCTCGATGACCGAGCTGCCACACGTGTTTGGGGTTATGGAGGGAGAGTCTCAGGGGGCTGGATGGCTGGGCCTTGCCTCGGAGGGGCTTCCCCCCAAATGGTTCACCAAGGATCCAGAGACTCGTTTCGAGGAAGATCTACCTGCCATGGTAGCGAGCATCCGGAATGCGGCGGATCTTGCGGACAACTCCACCTACGATTCCGTCTTTTCTGCCTGGCACTCGCTCTATGAGCAGCAGGACTGTTGGGCGCAGGAACAGGGGTGCCCTCCGCTGCTGGCTCACCTGGGAACATCGTTTGTCGAGAGAATGCTCATTGATGGGTTCTGTCGTGGTGCGGGGCTGAGTTTTGTGGATGCGGTGCGTTCGAATGCTCTGGGAATCGACCTCGGGAGAATTCATCCCGAGCTGGCCGGCACAGAGCCCAGTGACTGGCTGCCTGCTCCGGGGGAATCCATTATCGCCCGACATACGGTGGGGCTTGGCGATCCTTTGCGGGTGGGTGATATACCAGAGGGAGAACGTATTAACGATGGATTGCCTCACGCTCTGCTCGATGCCGCGGTGCAATACGGGCTCACCCATTTCAAGATAAAGATCTGTGGCAATCTTGAAGCCGACGTTCCGCGCCTGCGTGCTGTGGCGGCGGTGATCTCGGAAGCGAGTCCGGGCTTCCGTTACACCCTCGACGGCAACGAACAATACCGGGATATCGAGACTTTCCGGACCCATTGGGAAACATATCAGGCGGATCCAGACCTCGCCATCCTGTTCGAGGACAACAGGCTGCTCTTTGTCGAGCAACCCCTGCATCGTGACGTAGCCCTTGAGGAGGGGGTTAAGGATGAGTTGGCGGCCTGGGTCGGGGCGCCGCCCATGATCATCGACGAGTCGGACGGCGAACTGAGCTGCCTGAGGAGAGCCATTGCGTTAGGTTACCGAGGGACCAGTCACAAGAACTGCAAGGGGGTGATCAAGGGACTCGCCAATCGTTGCCTGATCGAGTGGCATCGTCGGCATCACCCGGAAGAGGGCCCTTGGCTAATGAGTGGAGAAGACCTTGCCAACGTGGGTCCGGTGGCCCTGCTCAATGATCTCGCAGTAATGTCAGCTCTTGGAGTCGAGGATGTGGAGCGCAATGGGCACCATTACTTTGCGGGGCTGAGCATGTATCCCAGCGAACTGCAGGAAATGGTGTGCGGGAGGCATCCGGACCTTTATGAAATGCGCCCGGAGGGCTACGCGTCCTTGCGGATTGAGAGCGGTGCGGTCTCCACGAGGTCGCTTGGGGAGACCCCTTTCGGACATGGGCTGAACCTTACGTCCGGGGTGTTTGGGCTCCTTGGAGACGACGGGTTGCCGGGGCTGGATTGAGGATACGTGGACTCTCTGGCCCGGGGGGGATCAGGAGATCTCCATGACGAGCTTTCCGAATTGTCCGGATGTTTCCATCGAGGAAATGAGAGAGGCGCCCTCAGCGAGTGCTGAAATGGAGTGGATCACCGGTTTCAGCTCGTGCGTTTTCACAAAAGAAATCATCTCTGCGAAGTCGGAGGGTGATCCCATCGTAGACCCGATGAGCTGAAGCTGATTCCAGAAATGGTAGCGAATAGGGAAGGCCACTGATGGCCCGGCAGTTCCCCCGTAGCTTACTACGCGTCCTCCAGGCCGGACCAGAGGAAGGAGGTCGCCGAAATGTTCTCCAGCGGCCCCATCGAGGATCATGTCCACGCGCCCGTGCTCAGAGAGAAACGCATCGGACCATTCTTCATTTGTGTAGTTTGCCCCGGATGAGGCCCCAAGCGTGATGGCTTGGGAAATCTTGTGTTCGCAGGACGAAGTGACGAAGACTCGTGCGCCAGCGGCGTGTGCCATTTTAAGGGCGATGGTAGCCACTCCTCCACCGATGCCGGTGATCAGGATGGACTCTTCAGGCTTCAGTTTACCCTGCGAAAAAAGAGCCCGATAGGCGGTCAGGCCAGCGAGGGGCAAAGCTGCTGCTTCATGAGTAGTCAGGTGGGGAGGTTTCTCCGTGATCTGCTGCACGGGGACCGAGATGTATTCGGCGAAGGTGCCATTATCGGGCATGCCTAGAATACGGAAATCCTGCCCCTGGACGAGTTGGTCTGCGCCCCACTGGAGGCTGGGGTTGATCAGGACCTCCTTGCCCACGAGGGAGGAGTCTACCCCTTCTCCTGCTTTTTCCACGATTCCGGCTCCATCGGAGCCCAGGACGCAGGGAGCATCAATGTTCGGATAGCCGCCTCTGGTGATCCAGAAATCTCTCCTGTTCAAGGCCGCTGCCCCGAGTCGGATCAGAACTTCTCCCGGAGTCGGGAGGGGATCATTGGTCTCCTTAAATTCTATGGTGCCGTCGACAGAGGTAAGAACGAGAGCTTTCACAGACGGGAGACTCCTACCTATTCGGGGTCGTTACAAGGGTGCATCCAAGAGAAGGTTGATTCAATCATCATGGTATTGAGGTGACGGAAATTCTCAGGAAGAGTCGTTGATAAGGGGCCATGGTGATGCTGGCCTTGCGTAGCCCGCTCGAGTTCCCGGTGGGCACAGCCACATCGCCAAGGGGGGTCCAAGTGACTAGATCCGTGGAAAATTCCACGATGCTACGAACGTCACTTAAGAGGGGGTTGCTTGGGAAAGTGAGAGTCAATTCACCGCCCTCGACTACTGGGGAGGGCGCAAGGGAGGCGTCAGCAAGCAGAGGGTTCAGGCCAAGGGCATACTCCACGATATTGAGGAATCCATCGAGGTCGAAGTCTTCCAGCTCACTGGACCCGGGAGGGGACCCCGGTCCAAAAGTCAGCTCGCGAAAGTCAGCATATGCAATTTCCGCTGTTCCGGTTCCGGGAGAGGGGGTTTCTCCGGTCCAGCTGGAGGAAAAATTGCCAAAGAGAGAGGAATCAACCCGGTGTAGGGAGCCTCCGTTGCCGTCCGGGCCGGTCGGCCAGGGAGAGGTAGCGAGATAGCGCACCTCATCTTCAGTGACCTGGGGGTAGAGCTCGAGGTCCGTCGGAGGGGGGATATCAGGTCGCTGCAGACGCACGACACCTTGATCATTGCGTAGAGGCCCATCGCTCCATGGACCGAGAAGAGGGACTTCCGTTCCTATTCCATAGTGAGAGCGGAAGTTCGTTGAACTGATCAGATCAGTTGCCGGGTCAAAGCCAACCACCAGGATGGTTTCTCCCGTGTTCAGTGAATGGTCTGCGGTGAAATCAAAATCAACGCCGCCCCGGATCCTCCAATTGGCAAGATTCTCAATGGCCGGTCCGGGATTGAAGAGCTCGACATATTCGAAGCTGTTTTCCGGAGTTGCCACTGGATGGTACATCACTTCCGAAATGATCACCGGACCTACTTGAGCAGGGGCATTCATTGAACCGAAGGTGGTCGCAGTCATGCTGACGAGAGTTTCGCTTCCTCCGCCATTGGGCCATCGTCCCAGCGCCTCACTGGCACGCGCGGCGGCGAATTCTACGACGTCCACGAACCTGAGAAGGTGACCTTGGGCGTTGCCCTCGAGCAGCCAGACCTTGTCGCCCTGTGCAGAAAGCGCGAAGGGCTCTCCCCTTGTATAGGCTCCCTTGGTGCCGTGATTGTCGATGAAGGCAGCGGGGATTGTAAAGCTGTCAGGGCCGGTGGCTGTTACCTCGAATGTGCCGTTATAGGCTCCAGTTCCAGCATACCCGGAGATGGTAATGACGTCGCCGGTTAATAGACCATGGCCGGGCCTGAAAACGGTGGTAGGAGCGGTTCCATCGCTACCGGCATACGAGGAAATGCTGAGATCCTGCTGGGCATTAAAATCGTTCTCGTCCCAAGTCATGTAGCCCCCGGCCGGAATACTCCCGGTGGGAATACGAAACTTCCGGTAGTTGCCACTGGCATCGGAGAGATACCAGTTCATTACCTCAATCGAGCTGCTTGTCGTGTTGTGGAGTTCGATCCGGTCAAGAGCGGGCAAATCCGTGTTGGTGAGGACCTCGTTGATGACAATGCGCCCGTCGGGCCCCGCCCCAGAAGCCCCCGGGGAGCCATTATATTCGCTGCTGGAGCGCCAGTTCTCGGAATTATCGTAGTCCGATGCAGGGTCGATGACTTCAAGTGAGGATCCGATTCCGTCGGCCCGCCCGGGCCAGGTTCCCCTGTCATCGTAGACAAAATCCTGAATGCTGCTGCCGTCCGATGTCACCAGGGAAATGCGCTCTCCTCCATTGTTGAGGGTTCCGGAATACTGTCCTGCCACGGGAAGTCCCGTGCCATAGCGCGTTTCAAATCCCTCGAGATCGGCGACAATGACGGCGTATCCAGCTGGTTGGAGGTTGATGACGGGAAAGGTGAAGGTGATCCCGTCCGTGAACTGCACGCCGTCCAGGGTGACTGCGCTGTCGCTGACATTGGAGATCTCGATGAATTCAAAATCTCCTCCGCTGAAAACACGGGGGATTGGAAGGTTGATACTGGTGCTCGCCTCCAGAGCACTGGGGGGGAGCGCGTTGTAGTTGATTTCGGTGATACGCAGATCGGAGGCAGTGGCGCGGCGCTCGAGGTAAAAGAGGGCTTCGCTAAGTGGAGACCAGGAATCTCCGCCTCCTACCCGCGCTCTCATGCGAACCAATCCACTGGAGGGCAACGTGATTTGCCCGGAGAGGAGAATGGCTCCGGGGGAAAGGTTTCCACCTTCGAGGCGAGGGTCTGTGCCGTCCGTCGTGTAGTAGATAGAGCCCGAGGATGCAGTGGCGGAGAGTGTTCCTCCGGCGGGAATGTCGCCGCCGTGCTGGGTCCCCCCGTTCACCGTGAAAAGAGGAGGCTGAATGGTCCCGAGGTAGGTGTCCGAGGTTCCCGAGAAACGCCGTGATCGCCAGGTGCTGATCATCCTGTCGGTGCGGTTGGTGCCTGAGGTGGGAAACCACGATCCGAGGACTCCGTTACCCGGGCTTGTCCCGGGTCCCCCAGGTGTGCCGTAAACCGCTCGAGTCCAGTTTTCGTCACGTGTGTAGTTGCCATTGGATCCTCCTCCACTTCGATCGTCACCCCAGCGAGCAGATTCGCAGATGATGGCGGTATCAATCTGGTCGGCATACTTTTGAAAGCGGTTCCGGTTTGCGAGATTAGTGAGAGCACCTCCATGGAACAGGTGTTTGTAAGCGCGATCGGCAAAGCGGACCCTGAATTCCCGAAATCTCTCGAGATCATCAAAGATGAGTGCCCCGTCCAGAGCTCCGCTGTTGCTGGGAGCGCTGGTATTGGTTTCATCCTCCAGAATGCGTTCGGTATCCCAGCAGTAGAAGCGCCATGGGGCATTGGCAGCGCCTCCGCCTGCGGCACGCCAGTTGTCATTGTTTTTCAGGTCGGCGTTTCGGCCAAAATATTCGGCGATGACAAAGTCGATGTAATTGTCCACATCGATGACCCTCTGAATCCGGGCCCAAGTGGTCCGCGTATTGGCAACGAGCGACTTCATGGAATTGAAGGAGCTCGATTCCTCCGAGGTCAGTCGGCCTGGATTCAGGCCGAGAACCTCGTCATCCTCGAAGCCGTTATAGGCTGCGTAGTGATCGTTCTCCAGACGCTCGTGGAGATTGTAAACTCCCCAGTAAAGTCCGTTCAGATACAAGTGGACAAAGTGCCCATGCCCTCCGTCAGCATTCCCCATTGCGATCATGCAATCGCGCGCCCACTGGTCGCGGATCATAGTCGCCCGGGCTCGCTGTCCACTGTTGCTGTGGTGCCATGAGTTGTTGTACATGGCTCGAAGGTGAATACTGTCAAAGGTGGTAACGTTAGTGCCCTCAAAGACCGGGTAGTTCAGCTTTCCAGGACCATAGAGGTCGCGGAAGCGCAGACTGAGAGAGTGCTTGATTGATGAACCGGGGTTACGGCTGGCACCACCCTGAAGCTTGAATCCGCAGTCGATCTGGAACCCTCTCTCGAGATTCACGCCATCGTTGGTGGGATCGGGATGAAAATATTCGGCAGAGACCGAAGCCTCGATACTTCGATTCTGAGTATCGACGTAGATGCCGTTTGGACCAAAGAAATCGTCTTGTTCTCCCGTAACGGAGAGAGTCGGAATGTCCCGTAGTCCTCTTTGGAACCGGGTAGAATACTGGCGTGAACGGGTGATCTGGGTATCCATGTCATAGTCAGCCCTTGGTTCGCCCCCCCAGCTGGTCGGATAACCGGAAGGTCGGGTTTGGCTGGCGACATCGTCGGGGAAGATATAGGTCCGGGTATTTACCCGGGAGGATTGGAATTCTGCCTTGTGGGCCATGGCTCGCACTACCTGCGTCCGCGCAATGCTGATGGGTTCACGGTAGATCAGGCCCCGGGTCGGCGATGGGGGCGAGCCATCGACGGTGTAGCGGATTTCTGCCCCGTCGGTAACAGTAGACAACTGCAATTGGAACTGGTCGGTGAAGAATCCACGGTCAACGCTGAAGACGGGATCTTCCACGAATCCAGCAAAGGATTCTCCGTTCTGTGCGCCAGGAGTGGGACTTGAGAAGAAGCCGGGTGCTCCGGTCTCGGGGTTTGTGATCTGGACCGAATTCAGTTCCGGGGAAATCAACATGTCCGAGCTGTTCAGGCCGTCGTTCAAGCCATGAATGGCAAGAATGTTCGTTCCGTTTCTCAGAAGCTGTATGCGGTTGTTCAAGTCGAAGGACTGGTAGACCAGTGCCTCGCTATCAGCATGGTTGGAAGTGGCCTCTGAGTCGTAGGAGAGATCCCCCTCCGCGGGAGAGTTTGCGGATTCAATGAGCTGTCCGTTAAGATATGCGGCAAAGCCATCGTCATATTTCATGCGGAGGGATAATTCCGAGACTGATGATGCCTCCGTGAGTTGAAAAGGTATCCGGAGGTAGAGACTGGTGTTAACTCCATTCAGCTCCTCTCCAAGGTTGCCCCCCGCCCCGAACTCGGGAACGTAGGTGCTATCCTCGTCATAGCCAACGCCGATTGCGGCATCGATCCATCCAGAGTCGTCAAAGAGGAGTTCCGTCCAGGAAGTTCCGAGGGCGGAATCGGCAGCAGTTGGAATCCGGATAGTAGCCTGCGTGTTCTGAGACAGGAGGGTGCGGGAGGTAGCGGTGCCCGACTGCATCAGGCCATAGGAAACATTCTCCCTCTGGCGCGGAAGGGCGTCAATCCGACCAAAATCTGAGACTACCGAGATGCCGTCTGGGGCAATGAGGCCGAGATACTCTCCCCGGCTATCGATCTTAAAGTTGGTGTGAAGTTGTCCACCGGGGTCTCTCCGGTCTTTTCCTGAGGCGAATACGACAAGGAACTGACGTGGTTCCAATTGGAGCGACGGGAAAGGCCATCTGGTTAAAGAGGAAGGATTGTCGGTGAGATAGTAACCTCCCAGCTCGATTGCTTCTGAGCCGGAGTTGAAGAGTTCGATCCAGTCTGAATGGTCTCCATCACTATCAACAAGCCCGTCACTGTTGTCTGCGAGAAACTCGCTGATGTAGAGGCGGGCTGAGGCTTGCGGGATCATCAGGAGCCCGAAGGCAAGCAGCCAGATTACCGGGATGGATCGGCGAAAAGGGGGCATGGGGGTATGATTCTGGGGTGATTGGGCACTATAAGTTCTGGAAGGGCAAAGGGCACCCCAAATCTCCATTGAAGCAAAGAAGTTTGTGACTGGGTTCCTCGAAGTAGTCTGTCTGAGGTAATAGGTCAGTTATAGAGAGTGAAATCCAGTCCTGAGCGGGTAAGATCCGCTATTGGGGGGGGTAGAATCGGGAGTTGTAGAGAAGGCTCTAGTTTATTAGTATTGTGACGCTTCCGACACACAGGGACTTACAGATCCCTCCTCCCGGTGTCGCAAGTTTCACCCCTTCCTTTCCAGTCAACAGTGAGCTTAAGCAGAACTGAGTACAAATTCTGGATCAATGCTGAGCAGTATTGCCAGTGGAAGGATGAGATTTCCCAGCGCTTAGCTGTGGATCAGAATCCCGGGAATTCCGGAGACTACCCGATTCTCTCTCAGTATTATGATACCGCCGAGCGTGACTGCTACTGGGAGAAGCAAAGGGGATTCAAGAGTCGGCGTAAGATCCGCTTACGGATCTATGGTTCAGAGACCGCCAAGATTCCTCCTGCGGGGTTCCTGGAAGTGAAACATAAATTGCAGGGACTCGGGGTGAAGCGTCGTCT